>NZ_JBXWNE010000005.1:0-223756 GCF_059610225.1 Ruegeria sp. YTSA105 | reverse complement strand
CGTCCGATACGACAAGCGCCGCTACAAACGACGCAACCGCATTGAGATCATGTTCGGACGCCTGAAGGATTGGCGGCGCGTCGCCACCCGATATGACAGATGCCCAAAGGTATTCCTCTCGGCCATCGCTCTCGCTGCTACAGTCCTATTCTGGCTGTAAATCAATGAGTCTGGAGCCTAGACTCTTAAACGGTCGGTGATCTTTCAGAGGATCGGATAAAGAAGTAACGCAATGATTTGAGGCGAGCAGCACGCAAACGATCTGCCCAAAACCTCTCGGGGCTACACATCCACGATAACCGGACACGGTCAGGCCTTTCATTCCCAACGTTCTTGAAGTCAATCGGCTCGGCACCCGGCACGACCATGCGCGCAACTTGCCTAATGTGTCGAAACTTGGCAAAGCATCTGCCGACCGTGGCCAAAAAGTCCTTAATGAACACACCAAATCACGCCGCAATTCACCAGTCTTGATGCCGCAGCGCAGCAAGGCTATCAAGCATTCACCAACAGGAGGCGTTTGCGAGCGTTAACATGCCGGTTCTACCCAAATCACCGATATACCTGCGCGTATTGTTCGCCTAGAAGTTCGCCAAACAAACAGGACCGGGACCTGATATGACACATTTCGACAAGATCCTGATCGCCAACCGCGGCGAGATTGCCATTCGCGTGATGCGCGCAGCGAATGAGATGGGCAAACGCACAGTCGCCGTATATGCGGAAGAGGACAAGCTTGGCTTGCACCGTTTCAAGGCGGACGAGGCCTATCGCATCGGCGAGGGGTTGGGGCCGGTTGCCGCTTACCTCAGCATTGACGAGATTATTCGCGTGGCCAAGGAATGTGGTGCGGATGCCATCCACCCGGGCTATGGCTTGTTGTCGGAAAACCCAGATTTCGTGGATGCCTGCGTCCAGAACGGGATCACCTTCATCGGACCAAAGGCCGAAACCATGCGCGCCTTGGGCGACAAGGCCAGCGCCCGCCGCGTGGCCATCGCCGCCGGAGTTCCGGTAATCCCTGCGACCGAAGTGCTGGGCGACGATATGGGCGCGATCCGGTCACAAGCCAAAGAGATCGGATATCCCCTGATGCTCAAAGCATCCTGGGGCGGAGGTGGCCGCGGCATGCGCCCAATCGAATCCGAGGACGAATTGGAAGAAAAAGTCCTGGAAGGCCGCCGCGAAGCCGAGGCTGCCTTTGGCAATGGCGAGGGCTATTTGGAAAAGATGATTATCCGCGCCCGCCATGTCGAGGTGCAGATTCTGGGCGACAAACATGGCGAAATTTACCACCTGTATGAGCGCGACTGCTCGGTCCAGCGCCGTAATCAGAAAGTCGTGGAACGCGCGCCTGCCCCGTATCTCAGCGAAGAACAACGCGCGGAAATCTGCGAACTGGGCCGCAAGATTTGCGCCCATGTAAATTATGAATGCGCAGGCACCGTCGAGTTCCTGATGGATATGGAAACCAGCAAGTTCTACTTCATCGAGGTGAACCCGCGCGTTCAGGTGGAACATACCGTCACCGAGGAAGTCACAGGTATCGACATTGTGCAGGCACAGATCCTGATCGCCGAGGGCAAATCGTTGGCCGAAGCCACCGGCGCCGCCAGCCAAGCGGATGTGCACCTGAACGGTCATGCCCTTCAGACCCGGATCACAACCGAAGACCCACAGAACAACTTTATTCCCGACTACGGTCGCATCACCGCATACCGCTCGGCTACTGGCATGGGTATTCGCCTAGATGGCGGCACGGCCTATGCGGGTGGTGTAATCACGCGGTACTACGACTCGCTGCTGACCAAGGTCACGGCCTGGGCCCCGACGCCACAGGCCGCGATTTCGCGAATGGACCGAGCGCTGCGCGAGTTCCGTATTCGTGGCGTCAGCACCAATATCGACTTTGTCATCAACCTGCTGAAACACCCGACCTTCCTGTCGAATGAATACACCACCAAGTTCATCGACACTACGCCCGAGCTGTTCACCTTTAAACGACGCCGTGACAGGGGCACCAAGGTTCTGACCTATATTGCGGATATCACCGTGAATGGGCATCCTGAGACCAAGGATCGTCCCGAACCGCGTACCGATCTGAAAGAGGCCAAGGCCCCGGCTCTGAAAAGTGAGCCGCAGATGGGCACCCGCAATCTGCTAGAACAAAAGGGCCCGCAGGCGGTGGCCGATTGGATGAAGGCTCAGCGCCAGTTGCTGATCACCGACACCACGATGCGCGACGGGCACCAGTCGCTGCTGGCGACGCGGATGCGGTCGATCGACATGATCAAAGTGGCCCCGAGCTATGCGGCCAACCTGCCGCAGCTGTTCAGCGTCGAATGCTGGGGCGGCGCCACTTTCGATGTGGCTTATCGGTTCTTGCAGGAATGTCCGTGGCAACGTCTGCGTGACCTGCGCGAGGTGATGCCGAACCTGATGACCCAGATGCTTTTGCGCGGTGCAAACGGGGTTGGATACACCAATTACCCCGACAACGTGGTGCAGGAATTCGTTCGTCAGGCGTCAGAAAATATCGACGTGTTTCGCGTCTTCGACTCTCTCAACTGGGTCGAAAATATGCGTGTCGCGATGGATGCGGTGGTCGAGAACGGTAAAATCTGTGAAGGCACCGTTTGCTATACTGGCGATATTCTGGACCCGAACCGTGCCAAATATGACCTAAAATACTATGTTGGCATGGCGAAAGAGTTGCGCGATGCCGGAGCTCATATTCTGGGCCTGAAAGACATGGCCGGCCTGCTGAAACCAGCCTCGGCCAAGATTTTGATCCGTGCGCTGAAAGAAGAGGTCGGGTTGCCAATCCACTTCCACACGCACGACACTGCCGGTATCGCCAGCGCCACCATTCTGGCCGCCTCCGAGGCGGGTGTGGACGCAGTGGATTGCGCGATGGACAGCTTCAGTGGCAACACTTCTCAGGCGACATTGGGCACTGTGGTCGAAGCGCTGCGCCATACGGAACGCGACACCGGTCTGGACATCAAAGCCATCCGCGAAATCAGCGACTATTTCGAGGTGGTCCGAGGCCAGTATGCGGCCTTTGAATCCAGCCTGCAGGCCCCTGCATCCGAGGTATATCTGCACGAGATGCCCGGTGGCCAGTTCACTAACCTCAAGGCTCAGGCGCGCAGCCTTGGCCTGGAAGAGCGTTGGCATGAAGTGGCGCAGATGTATGCGGACGTGAACCAGATGTTCGGCGATATCGTCAAAGTCACGCCTTCGTCAAAAGTGGTTGGCGACATGGCGCTGATGATGGTCAGCCAAGGGCTGACGCGCGCCGATGTCGAAAACCCGGACTCGGACGTGGCCTTCCCGGATTCGGTCATCGACATGATGCGCGGCAATCTGGGGCAGCCTCCGGGCGGGTTCCCTGATGCGATCATCAGCAAGGCGCTTAAGGGCGAAAGCCCCAACACTGACCGCCCCGGCAAAGACGTACCCCCGGTCGATCTGGAGGAAACGCGCGCCGAGCTATCCAAACAACTGGACGGCAAAGAGGTCGACGACGAGGATCTGAACGGATTCCTGATGTATCCCAAGGTGTTCCTTGATTACATGGGTCGCCATCGGATCTATGGCCCCGTCCGCACCCTGCCCACGCGCACATTCTTCTATGGAATGGAGCCCGGCGAAGAGATCGCCGCGGAAATCGATCCCGGCAAGACTCTGGAAATTCGCTGTCAGGCCATCGGTGAAACCGATGAAAATGGTGAGGTCAAAGTGTTCTTTGAACTGAACGGTCAGCCCCGTGTGATCCGGGTGCCAAACCGTCTGGTGACGTCAACCACGCAGGCCCGACCCAAAGCGGAAATCGGCAACCTCGCACATATCGGCGCACCGATGCCGGGTGTCGTGGCAACCGTTGCGGTTACTGCGGGACAAGAGGTCAAAGAAGGCGATATGCTTTTGACCATCGAGGCCATGAAGATGGAGACTGGCATTCACGCCGAAAGGGACGCCGTAGTCAAAGCCATCCACGTTCAGCCAGGCGGCCAAATTGACGCCAAGGACCTGCTGATCGAGCTGGAATAGCAAAAAAAGGCGCGCCTCTGGGGCGCGCCTTTTCCATTTCATTGGGTTAAGGTTCAGCCGTCTACGGTTTCTCCTTCAACCTCATCTTCGACCAATGCCTTTTCTGTTTCATCACCAGAAACATCATAATCCGCAAGCGCCGGCAGACCCAGCAGGTCGTGCAGCTCGTTCAGGGCGTCGTCAGACAACTCGCGACCGCCGGTCAGAGTATCCAGAGCCTCTTGCGGGTCAGAAGATCCGGCCAGGTTTGTCTCGGCCTCCTCTACTGCCAGCGCAGCCTCTTCGACCGCGTCGTCGTACTTGTCCTGAGCGGTGATGCCCTCGGCAAGCTCGTCTTCGGTCGGCTCATAGGCCTCTTCGATCTCTTCTGCGGTCAGTTCCTGCAGGTCTTCCAGTTCGTCGTTCTTATCCTGCAGATCTGTCGCCGCATCGGTATGACCAAGAATGCTCTGCTGATAAGAGTACAGTTTTCCTGGCATACTGTTCGGAGACGCATTCATAAGAGCCGTTTGGCTGGCATGGGCTGCGTTCAGACCTTTAAGCTCCGATGCAATTTTGCCGTGCTTGTTGGGGTGAACCGGCTCCTCATCAACGACAGCAGTGGTAACTTTGGTCATCTTGGCAGGTTTCTTATTGCCCTTGACCAGATTACCAATCGAAGCGACCAGCCCGTTTTTCTTTTGAGTCGTAGCGCCCGTTTTGGCAGTTTTTTGCTTTTTCAGGCCAAGACTGGCGAGCAACCCTTTGCCAGTCCCCTTTTTACCCAAGGACTTGCCACCTTTCACCTGTGAGGACTTGTCGCCAGACTTATCCGCGCCGTTCCCATTTCCACCACCATTGCCTTTGCCACCGCCATTACCTTTGCCGCCACCATTTTTGGCGATGGCCATATCAGGTACGGCAACAACTGCCACAAAGCTTACAGCGCCAAGCAGCAGAAATGAGGTCGCAATTACACGCGAAAGTAACAAGAACCGTTTCATATTATTCACCTGTCCTTCTTGAGCAGTGGCAGCAGATACCACAAAATCAAGCACCTGAGTTAACGTTGACAGTTAGTTAATAATTGAATTTGGGTAAAATGGTGGCTTTTTTCGGCGTGTGCGACCCACCGCGCTCACACCGCCAGCACAATATTGGCTATTGCAGCTACGAAGATTGAACCAAATGTCAGCAGCATTCCGATTTGCCTGAGGATAACGATCTGCGGAGACCTGCCAAACCCATATGCATGAAGCAGGCGACCACCCAGCAAGGCCAATCCCAACAGGTTCAACAGCAACCCGCTGGCGCCCTGCAATTCAACCATCGCCATCAATAACAGCGCAAACGGCGCGTATTCCGCGAAATTGCCATGAGTTCGGATCGCCTTGATCATTTGCCCCTTGCCACCATCCCCGTAGGAAACCTTTTCGCCCCGTCGGTGGCCAATGACCCGAAGGCTCAGCGCCAGATACAAAAAGGCGGCTAATGCCGCATAAACCGGTGTAATTGTCAGCATGGGTGGCTCCGTCTATTAATATTCCTAAGCTCTGGGCAAAGCTTAACGCGGAATCTCGACCGGTCCAGTTGAACCGGGCTGCTGCTACGCGAGGTCAAGTCTGTCTGGATTTCCTCCGCACGAGAAGATTTTTTGCAAAAGTCGCGTTTTTCCCCTTGCAGCTTTCCGCCAGAATTAATACTTCACGCCTCACTCAACGGCGCGGGCGTAGCTCAGGGGTAGAGCATAACCTTGCCAAGGTTAGGGTCGGGCGTTCGAATCGCCTCGCCCGCTCCATTGAGAGGTCTCCGGACCAAATATGTATCTGATGCGGGCGTAGCTCAGGGGTAGAGCATAACCTTGCCAAGGTTAGGGTCGGGCGTTCGAATCGCCTCGCCCGCTCCAGATACAAACCCTCTCACTCAACGCTGTTTTCTTATGGCGCGGCCTGCTGAAAAAGCATGACCCGCGTATATGTTCATATGCCGCAACCGAACAAAGCCACCTTCACATTGGCCGCGCGGACGGCGCATAAGAACGTCTTTGACACCGCGCCGAAGTACTCCGATCACGACCCGGACCGAATCTTCCGCGTGACAACGTTTGAGCAGGGCTAGAACGCCTTGAACGTCATTGTGGTCAGCGAGCGTTCTATACCCGAGATCACCAGCAGATTTTCATTGATGAAATGTCCCACATCCTCGGCCTCGGGGATGTAAAGCTTCAGCAGCAGGTCATATTCGCCGCTGGTAGAGTAGAGCTCCGAGTGGATTTCGCGCAACGCGATCTCTTCAGCCACCTTGTAAGTGGTGCCAGGTTTGCAGCGGATCTGGATGAAAACACAGGTGGACATGGGCCGAGCCTTGTTGGTTGAGTTGGCCGCAGGCTGACATGGGCTGCGCCCGGGCGCAATCCCCTGCAACAGTTTGCGGCGATTGCGACGGATGGTCTGGATCAACCCGCCCTACCCCGTCTATAAGCACGCCTGTAGTAAAAGGAATTCGCCCATGCGCAGCGCAAAGATCAGCCGTCAGACCGCCGAAACCGATATCACGGTCGAGTTCAATCTGGATGGGACCGGCCAGTATGACAACCAGACCGGCGTCGGTTTCTTTGACCACATGCTGGATCAGTTAGCGCGCCATTCTCTGATCGACATGACGATCCGCGCCAAGGGCGATTACCACATCGACGACCACCACACGGTCGAGGACACCGGAATCGCACTGGGGCAAGCGTTGACACAGGCCTTGGGCGACAAAAAGGGCATCCGGCGGTATGGCGAATGTCACCTGCCGATGGACGATGCACAGGTGCGCTGTGCGCTGGATCTGTCAGGGCGACCGTTTCTGATCTGGAACGTAGACCTGCCGACACCCAAGATTGGCACCTTCGACACTGAACTGGTGCGCGAGTTCTTTCAGGCGCTGGCCACTCATGGCGGCATCACGCTGCATATCGACCAGTTGCACGGGTTCAACAGCCACCACATCGCAGAAGCGGCGTTCAAAGCTGTCGCGCGCGCATTGCGCGACGCGGTTGAGACCGATGCGCGCAAAGCAGATGCGATTCCGTCGACCAAGGGCGCGTTGTAAATGCTCACCGCCATTATCGACTATGAAAGCGGCAATCTGCATTCCGCTGAAAAGGCGTTTCAGCGCATGGCGCGGGAACTGGACGCCGGCGAGGTCGTGGTCACATCCGACGCGGATGTCGTGGCGCGCGCCGACCGGCTGGTGCTGCCCGGCGACGGCGCTTTCCCTGCCTGCGCGGCCGAGCTGCGCGGGCACAAGGGTATCTATGACGCGATGGTCGAAGCCGTCGAGCAGAAAGCCCGCCCATTTCTGGGTATCTGCGTGGGTATGCAGCTGATGGCCTCGAAAGGTCATGAGTACACTGACACCGATGGGTTGGACTGGATTGCTGGGGATGTGGTGCAGATTGCGCCGTCAGACCGATCGCTGAAAGTGCCCCATATGGGCTGGAACGATCTGGTGTTGGAAAGCGACCACCCGGTTTTTGCCGGGGTCAAGTCAGGCGATCACGCCTATTTCGTCCACTCATACCATTTCCGGGTCAGCGATCCGGCACAACGTCTGGCCTATGTGGATTACGGTCAGGACGTCACGGCCGTAATTGGCCGTGACACTATGGTCGGGATGCAGTTCCATCCTGAGAAAAGCCAGGATGTGGGCCTGCGCATGATCGGGAATTTCCTGACCTGGACGCCCTGAGCGGTTACTGAACCCGTGTCCAGTCCTGCCCGCGACACACCAATCCACCCGCAACACAACCTTTGACGGTCAGCTTGTTCTGGCTGTCCAGGGTCATTTTCGAGCTGTAGGTCTTGTCTCTGTCCGGAGCCCAGATCTTGCCTCCGCCATAGGTGCCGTCGCCATCGGACACCATATCCCAGATGATCTGCTTGCCGAGGTTTTCATATTCCAACTGTTCATTCCCGTCTTTGTCAAAAGCGGTATCGATGGTACCGCAAATCGCGCTGCCGCATTCGGCGATCGAAACATGCAGATATCCGCCGGTGTCTCCGGGCTGGGTTTTCCAAAGACCGTCAACCGGGTCGGCCATCGCCGCTCCCGAAATCAGTGATGCCAGCCCCAAGGCTGCTACAAAAGTTGTTTTCTTCATAAAATCCTCCCTATTTGACCAGCAGTCTGGCGCGCTGGTGGACGTGGGGCAAGATTGACTTTGCGTCGCGTTGCATCCCCTGCCCTGCCTGTGCGATATCCCGCCGGGAAAACAGCGATTCAAGGCCTGACAACATGATCCTCTATCCTGCCATCGACCTCAAAGACGGACAGGCCGTGCGCCTGCTGCGCGGAGAAATGGACAAAGCGACCGTGTTCAATGAAGACCCCGCCGCCCAGGCCCGTGCCTTTGTCGACGCGGGGTGCGAATGGCTACATCTGGTTGACCTGAACGGTGCCTTTGCCGGTGAGCCGGTCAACGCCGCCCCAGTCGAGGCAATTCTGAAGGAATGCAACGTTCCCGCCCAGCTTGGCGGCGGTATCCGCGAGATGGCCACCATTGAAACCTGGATCGACAAAGGTCTGGCCCGAGTGATTCTGGGCACAATCGCGGTCGAGAACCCGGATCTGGTGCGCAAGGCGGCCAAAGCCTTTCCCGGCAAAGTTGCCGTTGGCATTGATGCCCGCAACGGCATGGTCGCGACCAAAGGCTGGGCTGAAGAGACGAATGTGCAGGTCACTGATCTGGCGCGCAGCTTCGAGGATGCCGGCGTTGCTGCAATCATCTATACCGATATCAACCGCGATGGCGCGATGCAGGGCCCTAACATTGAGGCCACCGCGGACTTGGCCCGTGCCGTATCGATCCCGGTGATCGCTTCAGGCGGCGTCAGCTCATTGGATGATCTGATCGCTCTGCGTGATTGCGGTGTGGAATTGAACGGCGCGATTTCCGGCCGGGCGCTGTATGACGGCGCGATTGACCTGGCAGAGGCCATTCGCGCCCTGTCCTGATTTACTGCGCTGCAGCCGCAGTCAGCTTTGCCAGCGCCCCGCGCATTTTCTCGATGATGGGAGAGTTTTCGACCGCGTCGAACTCATCCATCGTCTCTTTTGGATCTTCATAGATCAGCCAAACCTGACCGTCGGCATCTTCATACGCTTGCACCTTGAGCGGCAGGAACAGTCCGGCACGCGGGTCGATCTGCATTGCAGGCGTACCCAGCGCAGGATTGCCGAAAATCAGCACCTGATTGGGCGGGATCGGCGTTCCGACTTTTTCGGCCCCGGCCGCGTGGTCAACCCGCGCAAAAACCGTTGCACCAGCGTTGCCAATCGCCGTCTCAAGCGCGTCCAGCGCCTGGGTCACCGATTTGTCGGTCTTCATCTTGATGATATCGTCAGCCATTGCGGCAGCTGCTCCTGCGAAAATGAAAGTGGTTGCTAAAAAGAGTCTACGCATCTCATTGATCTCCTGATGAATTGGGGACAGTTTTCACACGTTCCAGAGTTGTGACAATCACAAGTCTGGCATCGGCGGGGCTTTGCCGTTAGAGGTGCGCCAACAAAGGACGAGAGATGCTGAAAACCCGTATCATACCCTGTCTGGATGTCGCCGATGGCCGCGTTGTCAAAGGCGTTAACTTTGTTGGCCTGCGCGATGCGGGTGACCCGGTGGAATCCGCCAAGGCCTATGACGCGGCAGGCGCTGACGAGATTTGCTTTCTGGACATCCATGCCACCCATGAAAACCGCGGGACCATGTTCGATGTGGTGCAGCGCACAGCGGAACAGTGCTTTGTACCCCTGACCGTTGGCGGCGGCGTGCGGACCAAGGAAGACGTGCGCGCTCTGTTGCTGGCCGGTGCAGACAAGGTCAGCTTCAACTCGGCGGCAGTGGCAAACCCGGATGTGATCGCCCAAGCCGCCGATCAATTCGGCAGCCAGTGCATTGTCTGTGCCATCGACGCCAAGACTGTCAGTCCCGGCAAGTGGGAAATTTTTACTCATGGCGGACGCAAGCCCACTGGCATCGACGCGGTTGAGTTCGCCAAAACCGTCGTCGCCAAGGGCGCGGGTGAAATTCTGCTGACCTCGATGGATCGCGATGGTACCAAAGCCGGGTTCAACTTGCCGCTGACACGCGCCATTTCGGATGCTGTGAATGTGCCAGTGATCGCCTCGGGCGGGGTTGGAACTCTGGATCATCTGGTCGAAGGCGTCACCGAAGGCGGTGCCAGCGCTGTCCTTGCCGCATCGATCTTTCACTTCGGCGAATACACCATCCGCGAGGCCAAGGAACACATGGCCGCCGCTGGCATCCCGATGAGGCTGACATGAGCATTCTCCACGACCTGGCCCAAACGATTGAGGCCCGCAAAGGGACGGATCCTGAAGGCAGCTGGACCGCCAAGCTGTTGGCCAAAGGCCCCGAGAAATGCGCCGAGAAATTCGGCGAAGAGGCGGTTGAGGCCATCATTGAGGCGGTCAAGGGCGACCAGGCCAAGCTGACCTCAGAGGCGGCGGATGTACTGTATCACCTGCTGGTCATGCTGGCCGCGCGCGATGTGGCGCTGGATGATGTGTTGGCCGAACTGGTCCGGCGTCGGGGCACCAGCGGCATCGCGGAAAAGGCCGCGCGACCCAAGGGGTGACGCAGGTGTTGTCGATCCATTATTCTGATCCTGACAGGTTCGCAGGTCAAAGGGCGCGCAGATGATCAGAGCTTTGGTATTTGGACTGGCGCTAGCCGTTCTGGGGTCCTGCGCAATTGCCCCGCCGTCCACCAGTGATGAAGTTCAGCGCCTGGCGTCTGAAATCCGCAACCTCGGGCCTGACATCGACCCTGAAGAGGCCAACCGCGCCGCGCGCATTGCCTATGCCTACACCGATCAACTGGCTCAGGAATATCAGATCACCGACCCGCCACTGATCCACAATGCCAAAGTCAACAAGGGCCTGAAGCCGCGCGGACTGTGTTGGCACTGGGCCGAGGATATCGAACGGCGGCTGGATCAGGAAAACTTCCAGACGCTGGAAATGCACCGCGCCATCGCTAATGCCGACAACCCGTTCCGGATCGACCACAGCACGGCAATCATCAGCCGCAAAGGCGAGACAATGTATGACGGTGTTGTGCTGGACCCCTGGCGCTATGGCGGCGTGCTGTACTGGACGCCCTTACCACAAGACACGCGCTATGACTGGGTTCCGCGCGAAGTGGTTCTGGAAAAGCGGCGTTTGGAACAATTCGGCGAACTGCAACCATATCTCGGTGAATAACCGCTCAGAGTTTCGACGAAATCATTCCGGTGGCAAAACCACCCATGCGCAATTCGCCATACAAACGCTGATATTCGATCTTCGGGCAGCGGTTCATCACGACATCCACCCCGCGCGCCTGCGCTGTGGCCGCAGCCGTGGTATGTTCTATTCCAATCTGCATCCAGATTGTGCGCAGATTGGGAAACGCCTCAAGCGCCTCGTCCACTATGGGTGGTACAGCTTCGGATCGGCGAAAGATATCGACCATGTCTACCGGTTCGGAAATCTCGGATAGCGACGTACGGATTGTCTGGCCAAACAGCATCTTGCCCGCATGGCCGGGGTTAACAGGGATCACTTTGTATCCCCTGAGTGACAAATACCGCGCCACATAATAGCTGGGTCGCACCGGATTCATCGACACGCCCGCCACCGCAATGGTTTTGGTACGCTTTAGAATCTGGGTCAGGAAATCATCGGAATATTCAGTCATTTGCGCACCCTAGTCGCCCTTTCCAAAAGAAAAAAGCGCCCAGGAATACCTGAGCGCCAGTTGTTGGAACGAGGGACAGTGAAATGACCCGCGGCAGTTCCGTTCCGCGGTCACTGTGACATTTAAGCATGAGTTCAGAGAAAAAAAGAGGTAGCGCGCAATTTTGTGATGACAGATCAGAAAAAAACGACCGCCGCCCTGTTATTCATACAGAACGCTTGGCCAATGCGCCTCGGCCTCGCGGATATAAGCTGCGGTATCGCGTTGCCAGATGCGCTCGATTTCTGGCGAGTGGGTCAGATATAGCCGACCGTCAATCACCTGCCAAATAGTCGGATCGGTGCTGACAAGCTCTCCTTGCGCCATTGCGAAGGCGCAGTATCCGCCGAACTGAGGTGCATAGGCACGCGGATTCATCTCAAACGCGTCCCGATTCTCAGCGGTGGCAAAGTGCCATTCGGCGCCTTTCCACATAACCGCATATTCAGGCTGACCCCGAACAGGCGTTTCGCCATTGAAATAGGACACCGCATCATATCCGGCCATAGCTGCACCGTCCGTACGATAGAAGACGGGCAGATCCTGCGCAAACGCAGGAAGAGCAATCACACAGGCGGCAATCGCGCCAAAAAGGAAACGTCTGTTCATGGTCATCGGATCACAAATAGAAACTCAGGGTATCAAGATGCAATTTATTATCGCAACTGAAACCCCTTTTAACGCGCTTGTGAACATTCGAACCGTCAACGCCAGCCTTTAGTCGAAAATGTCCTCGATCAAATCCCAGGCTTCATCCAGCACCCGTGAGAAAACGCCTTTTTTCTTCTTCTTTTTGCCTTTGTAGGGACGATCCTGCTTGGCTGTTTGACGGTTCGCCTTGGCATCGTCCAGTTTGCGCTTTGGCATCATCTTGAGGTTATGCAACGGGGCACCGCAGCTTGAACAACTGAGCTCTTGGCGCTGCGTGCCTTTTAGAACAAGCGCTGCCCGGGTCCCACAATAACAGCAGGTCGCAATTTTGGATGGCGTGGAAATGGCGTTCTCCTGTCGTTATCTTTGCCTAGTAGCATATAGGGCAATCGCCGCCGCATTTGAGACATTGAGGGAACCAAACCCGCCCACAGCGTCAATTTTGACCAACTTGTCGACGGTTTCTTTGGTTTTTTGCCTCAGGCCCGGTCCCTCTGCGCCTAACACCAATGCCACTGGCTGGTCCGGGTTACCTCCCAAGGCGGCCTCGATCGTGTCGTCCGCCTCGCCGTCCAGTCCTAGGACCAGAAACCCCATTCCCTGCAACTCGACAATGGCATCAGCCAGGTTACGCACCCGCAGATAGGGTTGACGTTCCAGTGCGCCGCTGGCGGTCTTGGCCAGCGCGCCAGTTTCCGGCGCCGCGTGATGGCGCATACCGACTACAGCGCTGGCTCCAAGAACCTCAGCTGATCGTAGAATCGCTCCGACATTATGGGGGTCGGTCACGCGGTCTAACAAAATGACGCGCGGGTGTTCGCGCCCGATGCAGTTTTCCGCCAGACCACCCCATTCCAAAGGCTTAACCTCAAGGGCCGCGCCTTGATGAACCGACCCCGGGTCGATCGGAGCGGTAAATTTGCGTGGATCAACCATCTCGGGCTCAATACCTGCAAATTCAATGGCTTCCACCAGCTTGTCCCGCGCATTCCGTGTCACAATCAGGTGCAATTTTGTGCGGTTTGGGTTCATCAGCGCATCCCGCACTGCATGCAGACCAAACAGCCAAACAGTTTCGGATGCGGCAGCTTTGCGCGCCTGTTCTTTTTCGACGACCCACTTGGGTTTCTTCATTTCTTTGGCCTCCGGGCCGCGAATTCGGTTTCCTGCGTCAAAGCAGTATTTTCCTGTTGACGCTCCTTTAGAGCGCTAGTAATCACGCCTCCACGTCAGGTGCAACGCCTGACAGTGGGCGACAGGCCGCAAGGTGTGGCAGGGGACTGTAACTCCCTCGCGGAGACGCACGCCTGGTTCGATTCCAGGGTCGCCCACCATTTTCTTCCAGACATCCAGCAAGCTTTGCCAGCGCGGGTGATGGATGGCTGATCACACCGCACCATGCAGAAATTGGCAGGACCAATGGCCCCGCCTTATGACCGTTCTGTCAGGCGGCAGCTTCACGTTGCGCAGTGACCCGGTCAAACCAGGCCAAGATCGCCTCAAGGTCGGGCTCAATCTGCTCGGCACCGCCGCCCGTAAATTCTTCGAATTTGGCCGTGTTCAAACCGTTCACCCCGACAAGAACCGGAATGTCCTGCGCCAGTGCTTCAGCGATGACCGGGCGAAAACCGCGCCCATCCGCCTCGTGCTTGCCGAACTTGTTAACGATCAGCAAATGGGGATTCTCTGCCAGCGATGCCGTCACATATCCAACTGCCCGCTCAAGTGCCGCAGGGTCGAGACGGCAGCCGCGCGACTGAGTACCCAAAGACTGCGAAATCCGGATGGTCTCGCCCTCGGGCAGGACACGGACGTCCATGTCGCACTTGCTGCTGTCGGCGCATTCGGTGTTGGTTTGCACCACACCCGCCAACTGCGCATCTACCGCCAAAAGGCGATCCGCAGCCGCGCTCAGCAGACGGTCGGTTGCACCGCGGTCGGTGGTCGTAACATAGGCGAGGTACATGCAAATCCCCTTGTCGCAACAATTCGAAACATCAAATAGCACGCACGACCCGCCCCGACCACCACTCAGCTTATTGCAGCGGAGACAATCCGATCACCGGTTCGTGTAGGTGAAGCAGGATTGCAAATGCCGCCAGCGCTACAAACCCGATCCAAACAGGCGGCCAAGGGCGTGGCGCACGCAAAGAAAACCTTGCAGTGTTGCGCGACAGCCGACCCCATTCAGCACCCATCTGACGGGATTTGCGTCGATCAATCAGCGGCGGCCCCATCGCAGCAAATACCGCAAACAAACCGAACAAAATCACGTGGGACAGGCTGCCATTGGCCAGCAGATGAGCGACGGCCCACACCAACAGCGCCACCAAAACCGGGTGGCGCGTGGTGCGCAGAATGCCGGGCTTTTCCGGATCGAACGGGCGCTGGCCTAAACCACCAAATGAAAACGGGTTCTGGATCGTCAAGCCCGCAACCGCGAGCCAGCACACAACGGGCATCATCAGAACGGGAATCCAGCGGAATATCCAAATGGGTGGGATCACCTCGACATACGGGGCTTGCGCTGCAGCGATGATCAACCAACCCAGAACCAGCAGAGACAAGATGGAATAAGCCACGAAATACCCGCGCCGTCCGAACGTAGTGATCAGACGATCGCGCACAGCGGGGCGCGCTGGTATCGCATGGGTCGCCAGAAACGCTATCAGTGCAGCAAAGAATAGGGGCCAGCCTGCCATGGTAGTCTCCGATCATTTGCGCCAGGTTTAATCACCGGCGCCGGAACGTCCTTGCCCGAAATCAAATGAGGCAGAGAGGCGGTTGTTCCGCCTTTCTGCCGATGTTTACAGGCCCAGCGCCTTGCGACGTTCCTCGGCAAAGCCCTGCACGATGCGGTCAGCTATCAGCGCAAGGATAGCCATCGCCGCCCCTGCTGAAATCCCCAACCCCACATCCGCCTGGCCCAGCGCAAGGTAGATCGACTGGCCCAGACCGGTGGTTCCGATCAGCGCAGCGATCACCAGCATGGCAAAGGCGTAAAGGATGGTCTGGTTCAGACCCAGTAAGATAGTCGGCGCAGCATAAGGCGCGCGCACGTCACGCATGATCTGCCACTCGGTCGCGCCACTAGAGATGGCGGCCTCCATCATCTCATCCGGTGTATTGACCAGCCCGTGCCGAGTGTAGCGGATCATCGGAACAACGGCATAGGCGCAGATTGCCAGAAAGGCCGAAAACTCGCCGATCTGAAACACCATCAGCACAGGAATCAGGAACACGAACAGTGGGATCGTCTGCAACATGTCACAGACGGGGCGGACCACCTTCCAAACAGGCAACCAGACTGCACTGGCAAGACCAATCACACCACCGACTACGGCACAAGAAAACACCGCAGCACCGCTCAGATACAGCGATAACAGCGCGCGTTCCCACAGGCCCGAGACAAGAATGGTACAGAGCAATCCGACCGAAAGCGCCGCCAATCGCCAGCCCCCTGCCACCCACCCCAACGCGGCGGCGGCAGTCAGAACGAAAGGCCAGGGCAGATTGGCAATGCCGGTTTCGAGCATCCCGATCAGGATCAGCATCACAAGCCCGCCGGTCAGGTGTCCGCGCCATGCCATTAGCACAGCAATCGCTGCGGCGGCGGCGAACAGGCCATAGCTCATCACGGGCGTCCACTGAAAACCCCATGTGAACGGCAGCACGGCCTGGTCCAAACCAATCCGAAGCGGCAGCAGCACATAGAACAAAGAGTTGTTCTTGAGCGCGTCAAGCCACGGCCCATTAGCCTGGGTAAACGCCGTCAGCCCGCCGTCAATCACCCCGGCCAGCGGGTCGAGAATGGTCAGTTCGGACGGGTTCGGCAGCCTGGTCCAAAAGGCAGCGGTGAACAGCACGGCAACGCCAATTACTGCCCAGGCGACA
The DNA here is from genome assembly GCF_059610225.1 of Ruegeria sp. YTSA105. Classification (NCBI taxonomy): domain Bacteria; kingdom Pseudomonadati; phylum Pseudomonadota; class Alphaproteobacteria; order Rhodobacterales; family Roseobacteraceae; genus Ruegeria; species Ruegeria sp. YTSA105. Next base: position 207,393 of record NZ_JBXWNE010000005.1, on the reverse strand, counting down.
CGCTGGTCATAGCGTTTACGTTCGGTCGCCAGCGTCCCGCTCATCCGGTCGATGACGACGGCAAAGACCACGATCACCAGACCGGCCATCAAGGCTTCGCCGAACTGTGCCTTGCGCATGGTCAGAAGAACCTCCCAACCGATATCGTTGAAGCCGCCAATGACGGCTGCGATGATAACCATCGACAGCGCAGCCATTAGGCACTGGTTCACACCGACCATGATCTGCGTGGCTGCAGCCGGGATCTCGACCTGAAACAGCTGTTGAAACCGCGTGCCGCCGGACATGATGGCAGCCTCTTTGATTTCCGGTTCTACCCGCTCCAGCCCCAACATCACGTTGCGCGCCATCGGAGGGGCCGCATAGATGGCCGAGGCGATCAGCCCAACCACAGGACCGAAACCAAACAGCAGCAGCAGCGGTGTCAGATAAGCGAATGTCGGCACGGTCTGCATCACGTCCAGCACGGCCTGCACAAATGACTTCACGCGCGGAACTTCGTTGGCAAGGATACCGATAGCTCCGCCCATGATCAGCGCAACCGGCACGGAAACGGCCACTAACGCTAGGGTGTTCATACTTTCGGCCCAATAGCCCGATGCCAACACAAAGCTAAGGCCCACAAAGCCCAGCGCCGCCATCGGCAAGCCGCCCAGATACCAACCCAGCGCAGTCACCAGACCGATCAGGATGGGCCATGGCGTATTGCCGAGCACAAAGTTGGCCCAGTTCATGGGATAGGCCATGAGATCGGAAAACAGCCGCGCCGCCGGTTTGATCCCGTTCAGGAACCAGTCCAGAAACGTGCCTACCCATTGCGTTGCAGGCAGTTCCCAGCCTGCGGGCCATTTGACCAGCCAGGGCGCGACGCCTTCCAGCGCCAGACACAACGCACCGACGATGACTGTGATCAGTGCGGCGCGCGCGCCAATGCTCAGGCGCGCCTGCGGCACAGAAACTTCCGTCGCTACAGTCATGTTTCATCAACCTGCAGGGCGGCGGCCAGATCGGACGGATGAACCGTTCCGACGATGTTACCATCGGCATCCCTGACGGGCACCGGTTCGTATAACTCCATGCAATGCGCCAATGCAGCGTTCAATGTCATCGAGGTTGTCAGGCCAGGGTCATCTGGTCCCCGCTCTCCGTCTTGGCGCATGACCGATGCGACCTTGGCATGCTGACCCTTGGCGACATCCTTTGAAAACTCTCGCACGTAATCGTCCACCGGGCGCAGTACGATATCGGTGGGTGTACCGATCTGGACTATCTTGCCGTCGCGCATGATGGCAATCCGGTCGGCCAGTTTCAGCGCCTCTTGAATATCGTGGGTGATGAAGACGATGGATTTCTGCAACGTCGCCTGAATGCGCAGGAATTCATCCTGCAACTGACGGCGGATCAAGGGATCGAGGGCCGAGAATGGTTCGTCCAAAAACCAGATATCGGGGTTCACGGCCAGAGACCGGGCAATCCCGACGCGCTGCCGCTGACCACCCGAAAGCTGACGCGGGAAGCTGTCTTCGCGCCCTTCCAGCCCGACCAACGAGATCACCTCCTGCGCGCGGGCCTGCCGCTCTTTGCGGCTAACACCCTGAACACGCAGCGGATAGGCGACGTTTTCGGCAACGGTCATATGCGGGAACAGGCCGAAATGCTGAAATACCATGCCCAGTTTTTTGCGGCGCAGCTCGGTCATGACTTTCTTTGACGCGCCGATGACGTTCTCGCCATCCACACGGATTTCGCCACCCGTTCCCGGCAAAAGCTGCGAGATACAGCGGATCAAAGTGGACTTGCCCGATCCGGACAGGCCCATGATCACAAACAGCTCGCCCTCCTTGACCTCGAAATTGGCATCCTGAACGGCGGGGATGAACCCGTTTTCCCGCAGATCGGCAGCGGCTTTGTCAGCGTCATTCCCTGACCGAGACAGCGCGTCGGTCAGGGCTTTGTCAGCGCCGGGGCCAAACACCTGCCAGAGATTCTGGCAGGCGATGGCTGGCGAATTTACGTCAGTCACTGATGTCAGCTCACTGCGTTGCCGCGTCAACAACAGGGCGCCATTTGCCTTCGTTTTCAGCCATCCAAGCGGCGACGACCTCTTCGACGGAACCACCATCAACGTCGATCGCACCCATCATCGGCTGCTGATCTTCGACCGCCAGCTGATAGTTGGTCAGGATTTCATAGGCGGCGGGCCATTTGTCTTCCATGCCGCTCCAACCCGCCTTGAAGATGCGCGACGGCGAGAAATCGCAATCGTTCACAGCGTTCGGGTTCGGGCCCCAAGCGGGATCGGTGAAACAGGCGTCTTCCCCGGCTGGCAGTTCGACGAATTGCACATCATAGGCCGACATGGCCCAATGCGGCTGCCAGAAGGTGATCAGCAGCGGCGAGTTGCGCTCGGTCGAGGCCCGAAGCTCGGCTATCAAAGCCCCCTCGGAACCTGCGGGAACCGCTTTGAACGGCAGATCCAGGCCCACCATACGGTCAGCGCCGGGCGTACCCCAATCAGCCGGGTAATCGACCAGACGGCCCCCGGGCAGCGTTTCGGCCGTCGCAAATACCTGCGCGCAGTCCTTCAGCGCTTCCCATGCGGGCAGGCCGGGACACAGATCAGCCACATGCGCGGGATAGGCGATGCCTTCTTTGGCGTCGAGGCCCAGATCGCCGATTTCAACGACGGTGCCTTCGTCAATCTTCTTGGCATATTCATCCGATACGTTGGACGACCAGATTTCCAGGGTCGCGTCGATGTCACCATCGGCCAGCGCCTGGAACTGATTCATCATGCCTGCGGTCACATATTCCACATTGTATCCGGCAGCTTTCAGCATCTCACCCGCGACATGGGTGGTCACGTGCTGGCCAGTCCATTCGTTGATCGCCAGTTTGATCGGCTGATCCACGGCCCCCATCTCGGCGGCATAGGCAGAGCCTGCAACGGTCAGCGCCATCAGGCTTACACTCAGTTTTTTCATTGATTTTCTCCCTGCAATATTCGTTTTGCCCGGTCCGGCGCGTTGTTACGCGCCAGTCGGCTTGTCATGTGACAAATCCATGTCGCAACATGCACAAAAACTGGCGAAGAAGGGAAGCAGACAGTTCGGCGCGGCACGGAATAACTCGCCCCTTTGCCCAAGTGTTTCCCCTCTTTCAGCATCATGCTAGGCGCCCGCGCCCACTGCATTTCCCCAGCATTGCGGTGCGGATATTGATTGACGAGTCAATCACAAACCAGAATCACCCACTTTGTCGAGCATTTCTTTTGGGCTTGGGATGTTTTTTTACCTTGGCAGGCATGTGTCCCGGGCCACCTTGCAACACCGACCGCAAAACGCGACGCTAGGTTTGGAGGATTCTGCAGATGCGCCATTTCGACGAGATTTTCGCCATAGCCGCCAGCCGTCACGGCGGGACAGATGCCCTGAGCAACAAGCTTTCCAAACCCAAAAGCCCTGCGGAACTGGCTGAAATGCCCGAAGATCGCTGGCTGTCGATTATCACGAAATGCATCTTTCAGGCCGGGTTTAACTGGAAGGTCATCGAAAACAAATGGGACGGGTTCGAAACCGCTTTTGACGGGTTCGACATTGGACGCTGCGCCTTTATGGATGACGAAAAGTTCGATGCTCTGCTGCAGGACACTCGAATCGTGCGCAATGGCACCAAGATCGCCACGGTCCGCGACAATGCTGCCTTTTTGCTGGAACTGCGCCAAGAAGGTGGCGTCGGAAAGATTCTGGGAGGGTGGCCTTCGGATGACTATGTCGGTTTGCTGAACATGCTGAGCAAGCGAGGGTCGCGTCTGGGTGGCGCATCGGTGCAATATGCAATGCGATTTGCGGGGCGTGACAGTTTCATCCTGTCACAGGATGTGACCGCACGGCTGGTGGCCGAGGGCGTGGTCGATAAGCCGCCGACATCGAAAAAGGCCATGGCCTCGGTTCAAGCGGCATTCAACACATGGATGGAACAGTCCGGGCGATCTCTGACGGAAATCAGCCGCGTCCTGGCAATGAGCCTGTAAAAAAACCATTTGCACACGAGTGCTGCCAGAATAGATTTTTTGTCATGTTGCGCCTCATTTTGATGACGTCCCTTTTGGTACTCACCGCTTGCGGTCGCCCCCTGACTGATCAGGAGGCTGCTTTTACCCGCACACTTCAGGGTGATACGCTGAAACTCAACAAAGTGCGGTTGGTCGAAGGCGCACCAGTTGCGCCAATAACTTTCTATCGTAAAGATCGGTCACGCCTTGCCTGCCGCGAGCGCATTTTTCCCGCCCCGAAAGAAGGTGTCGTCACCGCAAAACCCGCGGCAGTGGCCCTGTTCAACAAGGTCTATTTCACCCGGGACTGGTATCTGGACGATTACATGTCCGAATTCCCGGATCGGATGAACCTGATCGCGGCGATGTTGCTGGGTCATGAACTGACCCATGTGTGGCAATGGCAAAACCGCAAGAAGACCGGCTATCATCCGCTGCGCGCCGCAGCCGAGCATGGCGGGAATAACGACCCCTATCAATTCGATCTGGAGAGCTCGCCTGATTTCCTGTCCTACGGGTACGAACAGCAGGGGGCCATTGTCGAGGAATACATTTGTTGCCGGGCGCTGGATCCTTCGGCACCCCGCACCAGGCGTCTGCACGAGATGCTGGGCGCACATTTCGATCTGGCTCCGCTACGTGGTGACAAGCGTGAAAGCGCAGTGGTCATCCCCTGGGCCGATGCCGAGATCAAAGGAATCTGTCGGTAACGTTCAGTTGACCTGCAGCGTCTGCAGATAAGCCACCAGATCCACGATCGGCTGGCTGGTTAGGATCGGCTGCCCATCTGGTGTTTTCATCGCCGTATCCTGCCCTTCGAAATACGGTCCATAGACTGGCATCGGGCTGCCATGGCTGACCAGCGGGTCTCGTCCATCTATGCGCGCCACAACACGAGCGGTCGGGAAAACCCCTTCGCTGCTTGCAAGCCGCGTCAGGTCAGTTGGCTGAATAACAAGGACGCCTGCCATTGGACCATAGCCCGTCGCGTCGATCCCGTGGCAGGTTGCACAATAATGCTGGTACAGCTCGGCGCCGGTATCTGCATCCTGCGCGCTGACCTGAGACGCCGTCACAAACGCCGCTATCGATAGCGCCCCCATTGCCTGTCTGATCATCACATCCTCCTGTCAGATTTGACATTTTCAGGCTTGCCCGTGCCTGGGCTTGGCGCAATGATCCAGATCAACGAGGCAATAGGAAAACCACATGACACAATATGCTGCTATAATGCTTGTGGCTGGAATTGGGGTTCCGATCCTTGCCGCGTTGAATGCCGCATTGGGCAAATTGATCGGGTCGCCAACAACAGCGGCTGTGGTCCTGTTTGCGATAGCCTTTGCATCAAGTGCAGCGTTGATGGTGGTTTTTCCCGGCTTTGGAGCCCTTTCAAAAATGGCCGATGCCCCCAAGCACCTGCTTCTGGCCGGTGTGCTTGTCGCCTTTTACGTTCTGTCGATCACCCATGTTGCGCCACATTTCGGGGTCGGCAACGCGGTGTTCTTTGTCATTCTTGGGCAACTCGTCAGCACTGCAGCCATCGACCACTTCGGCTTGTTTGGCGCTCAGGTCACCCCGCTGACATGGGTTCGCGCAAGCGGTATCGCAGTGATGGCTGCAGGCGTTGCCATCACTCAACTGGCCTAAGCGCGCCTCCGTCCAGCCTCAGTGTTCGGTCCATCCGGGCGGCAAGCTGCATGTTATGTGTCGCGATCAGAGCCGAGAGCCCCTCGTCCCGCACCAAAGCCATCAATGCGTCAAAAACCTGATCCGAGGTTTCAGGGTCCAAATTGCCTGTCGGCTCATCCGCAAGAAGAACCCGAGGTTTGTTGGCCAATGCGCGGCAGAAAGCCACGCGTTGCTGCTCACCGCCAGACAGGGCGGCCGGCCGGTGATCGGCGCGCGCGGCGACGCCGACATGATCCAGAAGGGACATCGCCCGTTCCTGGGCTGCCCTTTCGGACACGCCATTGGCCAGCTGCGGGAGGGTAATATTCTCCAACGCGCTGAATTCTGGCAACAGATGGTGGAACTGGTAGACAAAGCCGACATCCTGCCGCCGCAAGGCAGTACGTGTGCGATCACCTTTCCCCGTCACGTTCTGGCCCACGACCTCAACCGATCCTGTGTCGGGTGTGTCCAACAATCCGGCAATATGCAACAGCGTCGACTTACCGGCACCAGAGGGCGCCACAAGAGCCACGGCCTCGCCCGCACGCAGGTCCAAATCGACACCGCGCAATACCTGAACCTCACCCGGCTTACCTTTGAGATAAGTCTTGGTCAGACCGGCCAATCGCATCATTACATCACTCATAGCGCAGCGCCTCAACAGGGTTCAGCCGCGCCGCGCGACGGGCGGGGAAATAGGTGACCAGAAATGACAGGCCCAGAGATAGGCCAACAGCCTTGAGCACATCCGACAGATGCAGTTCAGCTGGAAGCGCATAAATACCGCGGATGGACGGATCCCAAACACCGCCCCCCATTACAAAGTTCACAAAGCTGAAGATCGGGTCGATATAGATCGCAAAGAGACAGCCCAGCACCACGCCCAACCCAGTGCCGATGATCCCGGTAAACGCGCCGCAGATAAAGAACACGCGCAGGATCGAGCCTTCGCTCAGCCCGATGGTGCGTAAGATGCCGATGTCTCGGCCCTTGTTTTTCACCAGCATGATCAGACCCGAAACGATGTTCATCGCGGCGATCAGAACCAGGATCGACAGAATGATGAACATGACATTGTCTTCCACCTCAAGCGCACGCAGGAACCCGCCCGAGGCATCCTGCCATGTCCAGATCTGACTGCGCTCACCTGCGGCCTCAAGGATGGGGATCAGGATCGGCGTCAACTCTTCGGGGCGGTCGACCATGACCTCGATCTCATCGGCCACGCCCTCGCGGTTGAAAAATCCCTGCGCCTGTTCGAAGGGCATATAGACCCGCGTCCGGTCGATGTCATAACGCCCGGCCGAAAACACATAAACCACCTGATAGGCATTCACCCGGGGAGAGGTGCCAAACGCGGTCTTCACCCCATTGGGCGAGGTCAGCTTGATGGTATCGCCCACCGTCGCCCCGATGCTGCGCGCGACACCTGAACCTATGGCAATGACGTCCTGGCCGTTCTGAAACATCGACAGATCACCAACCGCCTGTTCGCTTTCGGCGACACCTGGCAGTTCCAGCAAATCTTCGGGCTGGATGCCAAATACCTCAACCCCGCTGCTGCGGTCGCGATTGGTGATCAGAACCTGACCTTTCACCAAAGGTGCTGCACGCTGAACGCCTGGAACCTGAGCGATCCGGTCGGCCATGTCCGTATAATCCGCAATAGTGCGATCTACCTGCCCCTGCGCAGTGAACTCACCCGATGAATACACGGTCACATGGGCGTTAGCCCCCAGAATGGTTCCGACAAATTCGGACCGGAAACCGGACCTGACGGCCAATGTGGCGATCAGCGCAAACACTGCCAGGGTAATCCCGATCAGCGAAATCCATGTCATCACGCTGACGCCACCTTCAGCACGGCGCGCACGCAGGTATCGCCAAGCGATTTTCCACTCAAAAAGCGCAAATGGCGGTGGTGTCTTGGCCATGTCTGCTCCGCTGGTTTTGTTTTGTGGCGACCCTCTCGGCAATTCGACCGGGGGTCAAGCCGGTTATCCGCCCACTTCGACTTGCCCGGTCAAAGCAGCGGTTCTGTTCAAGGCGGCCTCGGCGATGGAACGATCGCAGATACCGCGGCTTTCCAGCTCGTGAAACACCCGGTTTCGAATGTCGGCGGGCAGCTTGTAAAGCGCTCTGTTATGCAAGCCTAGGGTCAGAGTTTCCGGATCGTCCAGCCGGGAAAGCTCATCAGTCAGTTTCTGCGCCGAAAAGGATGGCCACAGCCCTATGCTAGTGTTTCCCGAGGGTTCGAACCAAGGCGCAAAACCGGCTTCGGATTTCAGACAAAATGCATTCAACAACATAAACTCAGACGGGCGCCTGCGAGAGGCAAATAGCGACTGAACCGATCCGTGGCGCGCATTTATCTCTTGCAGCAGATCCAGGATCAGCGACCGGCGCACAGGATAAGGCGTTGCGAAATTTGTTGTCTGTATACCGTCCGTTTCCGGGATCGACGCGCCCAGCGCATCAAAGCTCTGTTCCAGCCAGCGTCTGTGATAATCGCTGTTCACACCGATAAACGGAATCCGCGCCGCACCACTGTCCGAGAAAAACTCGGCCTCCTGAAAGGGGCGCAGAAACAGGTTCTTGGTGTCCAGTATTACAATGTTTTCTGTCGAGGCAGCCCGAGCAGATCCCAATTTCAAAACCTGCTGTGTCCGGTATCCGTTGTTGCCACGCCATCCACCCTTGCGCGCGCCCGGAATGCGGTATCGGTTTTCGACCAATATCCTGTCCGAGATCGACCGGCGCGCGCATTGCCCAGGAGCCAGCAAAACGTCATCGCCGCTCAGGACTTCAACTTTGGGTCGCAACGGGCCGTAAGAAGCCAAAATCGGTTCCACCATCGCGCGCAGTGCCGGTTCGTCCACATCGTTCATGATCACCCGGATCGAGCCGACCTGATCAGGGTCAACAAATCGGGCAAAAGACAATGCCTGCAATTCAAGCAAGGGGAAGTCTTTGGAATAGACGACGGTTGTGAAGCTCAGCAAACCGTGGATCCTTTTGTGATTTTCGGCCCGTGTATCAGCAAATTCCAGGTGATCCAATTCCGCAAGAAATTCAACCATCGGCGAATCAGGTCGGGGTTTTTCAAAATACGGATGATTTCCACATGCCGCATTATACCCTTGGTTGTGAAGCCCTTCACAGACAGCACCGCATTGTTTCAGCTATGAAGTCAATGTGAGCATTCAGGGTGAAACTGCACTCATAATGCAACATTTTAGGCGCAATATTATTTCGCTTTTTGATTATTTAAAGAAACTTTGTCACCCTACTTTGTGGGGGAATTCATTTCCAGAGCGGGGGTCGCTCATGAATATTCGTACTGAAACAGAACAACCGGGCGCAATTTCGGCCCGGAAACTATCTACAGAAATTGATTGCGAGACCGCAGCACTGCTGCGCGCGGCGATACGCCCGATATTTTCCGGTGCCGCAAGCTGGGGCAATCTGACGGATATCCTGAAAGATAAAGGGTACCATTTGGCGTTTCGACAGGGGCGGTTATGTATCACCGATCGCATGACTGGCGACCGTGTTTGCGGAATACGCTTTCTGGGGTTCGAATTTAAGGACCTGGTCAATCGCTTGGGCCGTCCGATCGTTGTTTCACGCGGATCCGAGGCTGATGGTGATCTGCTATCCGTCCGACCGACTGCGGCAGGCCACTAATAGCGCCGCCAAAACTGTACGGATCGGCGGGCCGTTTTCCATAGGCTATGGCGTGCCGCCAGTTTGATCCCGTCTGGGGTATCTGGGCGCCGCAGTAATTCGATCATCAGATTGGCAGGCATGTGTCCGCGGCGGTAGAACCGGAAGAAATCCTGTTGGGTCAGGGTCCGCGCTGCATTGAAACCTGAATAGAATTGAACCCAGACGCGGGCATAATCCTCGGCGGTTTTGACAATGTCGCTGGTTATGCCCCTGCCCCAGAACATGGAAACAGGCTCATCCGTGCGCTCTCCCTGATATCTGGCAGCGACAAGCCTCAGCATCAGGTCATAATCCGCAGCCACCCGAAACTGCGTGTCATGCCCGCCAAGCGCCTGAAACACATCCCGCCGCAGCAACACCGAATTGTGGCAGAACGGCATCCGCTGCAGGATCGCTTTGAGCGACATGCGCTTTTCCCGACTTTCCGAACCGTCCTCGTATTTGCGCAGGGTCGAGCCATACAGGAAATCCGGTCGAGATTCCGCAAGCCGGTCGGCAACGGTGTTCAAAATGCCATCCGATGCCAACGAGTCATCCGAGTTCAGGAACAGCAGATATTCACCCTGTGCAGCCTCGGCGCCTTTGTTCATGGCATCATACAGGCCAGTATCAGGCGCGCTGATCACGCGCGTTCGTGGTGCACCTGCCGTCAGCTCTTCCAGAAACGCCACCGTGCCGTCATTCGATGCGCCATCCTGAATGATATGTTCGGCCCGGTCGCAACTCTGCCGGGCCATACAGGCTATGACTTCGCGGAAACTGTCCTGCCGCCCTTGGGACAGAAGGTTATATGTCGCCGTGATGACCGAGATCAGCGGCGTGTCGGTTTCAGGCAATGCGCTCATAGATCTCGGCGATCTTGGTGACGGCGGCTTCGGGGCTCAACTCTTCGCTTTCGCCTGTGCGGCGGCAAGTCAGTTCCACCACACCGTTCTTCAGGCCGCGCGGGCCGACCGTGATCCGCCAAGGCAGGCCGATCAAATCCATCGTGGCGAATTTACCGCCTGCCCGTTCGTTACGGTCATCATAAAGTGGCTCCAACCCCAGCACGGTCAGCGCGGCATAGAGTTTTTCACAGGCTGCGTCCGCTTCGTCATCGCCTTGTTTCAGGTTCACGATACCGCAATGGAACGGGGTCACGCCCTCTGGCCAGATGATGCCCTTGTCGTCATGGCTGGCTTCAATGATCGCGCCAACCAAGCGGCTGACACCGATGCCGTGGCTACCCATATGGACCGGAACCGGTTTGCCATCGGGGCCTTGAACGGTTGCCCCAAGGGGTTCGGAATATTTTGTGCCGAAATAGAAGATCTGGCCAACTTCGATCCCGCGCGCCACACGGCGCCGATCTTCCGGCACCTGATTGAACAGCGCCTCGTCATGCGTCTCGTCGGTGCGGGCGTATTTTGAAGTGAACTCTTCCAGAATGGACTGACATTGACCACGGTCGTCATAGTCAATCTGACGGTCGCCAAAAGTCAGGTCGGTGACGGCGCTGTCATAGAATACCTCAGACTCGCCGGTTTCAGCCAAAACCAGGAATTCATGCGTATCGTCGCCACCGATTGGGCCGGAATCGGCGCGCATCGGGATCGCCTGCAAGCCCATGCGCTCATAGGTGCGCAGATATGTAACCAGGTGGCGGTTATAGGCGTGCAGCGCATCCTCTTTGGTCAAGTCGAAATTATAACCGTCCTTCATATAGAACTCGCGGCCCCGCATCACGCCGAAACGCGGACGGATTTCATCGCGGAATTTCCACTGGATCTGATAGAGCGTCAGCGGCAGGTCCTTGTAGCTACTGACATGACCCCGAAAAATGTCGGTCACCAGTTCCTCGGCAGTCGGGGTAAAAAGCATGTCCCGGTCATGCCGGTCTTTCATGCGCAACATTTCCTGGCCGTAGTCGTCATAACGTCCGGATTCGCGCCACAGATCTGCCGATTGCATGACAGGCATCTGAATGGCGATGTGACCCGCCCGCGCCTGTTCTTCGTGCACGATGTTTTCCAGCTTGCGCAGAACTTTGAACCCCAGCGGGAGCCAGGAATAGATCCCAGCAGCGGCCTGCTTGATCATGCCCGCGCGCAGCATCAGCCGGTGGCTGACGATCTGAGCCTCGGAGGGGTTTTCCTTGAGAACGGGCAGAAAGTAACGGCTGAGGCGCATGGCTTGACCTTTAGAGGTAAAATTCGACTTCAAAGGTGATTATGCCAAAGCCCCGCCGGGGGCAATCACGCATTGGGGTTTTACGACCACGGGCCTGTCGGTTTTTTGATTGACCCGCCAGTTAGCTGTGTCAAATGTGGCGGCAATGTAAAGTCACCGAGGCGCCCATGCAGACCATTCAAGAACCCGCCCGTCAGATCCCCGTTGTCCATTCCACGGACGTTCTGGTTGTTGGCTCCGGGCCTGCAGGTCTGGCCGCAGCGCTGGCGGCCGCACGGGCCGGAGCCGAAGTGTCTCTGGTCGACCGCTTCGGCTGCATGGGCGGCAATATCACTGCTGTCGGCGTTGAAGGCTTTGCCTGGTATCGCCACGAGCAAACGGTCGAGGCTGGCGGCATCGGCATGGAGTTCGAAACCCGCGCCAAAGAAATGGGTGCGGCGGTGCCAGAAAGCCAGTCGCTGAGTTATGAGCTGGACAGCGAAGGGTTCAAATTGGTCGCCGACAAACTGATTGAAGAGGCCGGTGTGCATCCGATGCTGCATCGGCAATTCGTGGCTCCGATCATGGACGGCGACCGGATCACCGGCATCATCACCGAATCCAAAGCCGGGCGCGAGGCGATACTGGCGAAGGTTGTCATTGACGCTACCGGGGACGCAGATGTCGCCCATCGCGCCGGTGCGCCCACGCACAAGACCGCACGAGAAGACATGATGGCGGCCTCGGTCATGTTCCATCTGGCGGGCGTCGACAAGCGCGCCTTTATCGAAGGCGTAAAGGCCGACCCCCAGACCTATAAGGACTGGGGCGGTGGTGGCGAATGGAACATTGAGACCAGCGGTAAAGAGGACGACATGTACTCGCCCTTTGTGCACAAACCGTTCCAGCAGGCGATTGATCAGGGGCTGATCCCAGCACATCTGAACACCATCGCGGGCACTTGGGGCGCGATGCATGACACCGGTGAGCTGACCTATATGAACCTTATTCATCTGGCCGAGATCGATGGCACCGATCCCGACAGCATGACCCGCGGTGAGATCGAAGGGCGACGTCAGTCAATGCTCGCCATCGAGGCGCTGCGCCGGTTCATGCCCGGGTGTGAGAACGCCCGGCTGCGGAATTTCGGGATGACCATCGGCATTCGCGACACCCGCAAGATCGACGCGGTGTACAACATGACCGAGGATGATGCCCGCCATCAGGGCCGGTTCGAAGACACCATCGGCATCTATCCCGAATTCATCGACGGCTATGGCATTTTGATCCTGCCCACGACTGGTCGGTACATGCATATCCCCTATCGGTCGATGCTGCCCAAAGGGATCAAGGGCCTGCTGGTCGCGGGCCGGTCACATGGGGCGGACCGGGTTGCCCATGCGGCGACGCGCAACATGGCTTGCTGTGCGGTCATGGGTCAGGGCGCGGGGATTGCTGCGGCGCTTTCACTCAAAAGCAACCAAGACCTCGATAAATTGAACCTTGCCCCGGTGCATAAAGAACTGGCACGGCAAGGCGTGAGGATACGCTGATGGACCACATCCCAACAATCGACATTGCTCCGCTGGGTGATGCCAGCCACACCGATTTCAACGCAACCGTTCAGGCAGTCATGGTTGCCTGCACCCGGATTGGGTTCCTGTCGATTACCGGCACCGGCGTTTCGCGGGACACCGTCAACAACATGCGCACTTGCGTCCGGGCGATTTTCGACATCGACGATGATGCGAAATGGGATCAGGCGATCACACGCGAGAATTATCGCGGTTTTATCCCGATGGGGTTTTTCACCCCGAATGACGGGTCGGGCAAAGCGGATAAATACGAAGGCTACAAGCTGCATTATCAGGTGGACCTGGATGCGCCCATCCGCCGAGATTGTGCCCTCTATGGCCCCAATATCTGGCCCCGTCATGTCCCACGGGCACAGGCAGTGATTCTGGATTACTGGTCAAAGCTGGACGGTGTCGCGCATATGCTGCTGGGCGCCCTGGAGGTGGGGTTGAAGCTACCTGCGAACCAGCTGCGAGACGCGTTTCATGAGCCTATGACCAATATGTCCCTGCTGCACTATCCCCCTCAGGCCCCGGACGATACCGGCTATGGCATCCACCCGCATAAGGACACAGATGCGCTGACCATCATCGCCCCTGACCCGGTCGGCGGGCTTGAAGTTCGGACCCGCGATGGCGGCTGGATCACACCCGACTGCCCGCCGGGTGGATTTGTCGTCAATATCGGCGACATGCTAGAGCTTTGGTCGGGTGGTCGGTTAAAATCCACCCCTCACAGAGTGGTCAACCGATCGGGTCAAGAACGCTATTCCTTCCCGTATTTCGCGGTGCCGCGGCATGATGTGGTTGTCGAACCGCTTTTGACGCCTCTGCCCGGCTTTGACCGTCCATCCGTTCATTGCGGCCATTGGTCTGCCGAAATCTGGCGCACCAACTGGCCCGACGAAACAGCCCATGACGCCACCCCTGAACTGGGCACGTTAAGCGACTAGCCCCGCGCGATTCTGGCGGGTCATGAAGCGCTTGCATCGTGGGGCCGCATACGCCAAGAACATTTGCACGTGCCGAAACAAGGGGACAACCATGGCTTTGCCGGTAAGAGATCAACTCAGGTACTGGGGCATCGCCGCAGTGGTTATTGTACTGCTGTTGTGGGCACTTGGCGATGTATTGCTGCCCTTTGTAATCGGTGGCGCGATTGCCTATTTCCTTGATCCTGTTGCGGATAGGCTTGAAAAGCTGGGCCTGTCCCGCATGGCCGCTACGGGGGTAATCACGGTTGTCGGCGTTTTGGGTTTCGTACTGCTTATCCTGATGGTCGTTCCGGCGCTGATCACCCAGTTGATCGACCTGGTCGAGGTTATGCCCAGCCTTCTCAAGCAGCTAAGAGGGTTTATCGAACAGCAATTCCCGTCGCTTTTGGACCGCGAATCCAACACGCACCAATTTCTGGTGTCCTTGGGAGAGACGCTTCAGTCCAAAACTGGTGATGTCCTGCAATCTGTCGCTGCGTCGCTTGGATCAGCCATCAACGTGGTGGTTCTGCTGGTGATTGTCCCAGTGGTCACCGTTTACATGCTGTTGGACTGGGACCGCATGATTGCTCGTATCGCAGAGCTTTTGCCCCGCGACCACGCCCCCACCATCAAGCGGCTGGCTGGTGAGATTGACAGCGTTCTGGCCTCATTTGTACGTGGAATGGGCACGGTCTGCCTGATCCTGGGCACCTATTACGCCGTCGCGCTGATGGCCGTCGGACTGCAGTTCGGGCTGGTCGTTGGGTTCATCGCCGGCTTGGTCACGTTTATCCCTTATCTGGGCGCCCTGATCGGGGGCTCACTGGCCATTGGTTTGGCACTTTTCCAGTTCTGGGGAGACTGGACGCAAATTGGGCTGGTCGCAGCGGTCTTTGCATTGGGTCAGGTGGCCGAGGGCAATTTTCTGACGCCAAAGCTCGTCGGCAGCTCGGTCGGGTTGCACCCGGTCTGGCTGTTGCTGGCATTGTCGGTCTTTGGCGCCCTGTTCGGATTTGTCGGGATGCTGATCGCCGTCCCGGTCGCCGCAGCACTTGGCGTTCTGGCGCGCTTTGCCACGTCGATCTATTTGGATAGCCGTCTGTATACTGGCCTTGTGGGTTTGGACCAGGAAGACGATTGAATGGCCCTACAGCTGAGCTTTGATCTACCGGCCAAGACTGCGCTGGGGCGCGAGGATTTTTTCGTCTCGCCTGCAAATGCGCTGGCCGTGGCCATGATCTCGGCTACCTCATGGCCGGGGAATAAACTGGTGCTCAGCGGTCCTGCAGGCGCGGGCAAGACACATCTGGCCCATGTGTGGGCGGCCGAGACCGGTGGTCGCATTGTGCAAGCCTCGCAGATTAAGCACGACGAGGTTCCTGACCTCGCCCAAACACCGATCGCAGTGGAAGATGTCCCCATGATTGCTGGCGATATCGACCAGCAGAAAACCCTATTCCATTTGCACAATCTTGTGTTGGCAGAAGGCCACGCCCTGTTGATGACCGGGCGCCTGGCGCCAAATTTCTGGCAGTTGCCCTTGCCTGACCTGCAAAGCAGGATCGAAGGCGCACATCACGTTGCGCTGGACCCGCCCGATGACGCGCTACTGGGCGCCGTGCTGGCCAAACTGTTCGTAGACCGACAGCTGAACCCCGGACCCGAGGTCATCGCTTACCTCGTCAAACATATGGATCGCCGTTTCGAAACCGCCGCCAGCGCTGTGGCGCTGCTGGATCAACTGGCGCTGTCTGAGAAACGAGACATCACGCGGGCTCTGGCCGTACGGGTACTGAGTGCGGAACTGGAAGATGCCGAAACCAGCGATTGACCCGTCCCCGGTGATTTCGCATCTTAAGCCTGGAATATCTGGAAGAGATATGGATCAAGCCGTAGATACCAACATTCCCGACTGGGGACCTTTCGGAAAGCCGTTGTTTGACAACCCCGAGGCCCGCGCCCTGTCGCGCGTCGGCGTTGTTGATGTAGGGTCGAACTCGGTCAGGATGGTGATCTTTGATGGTGCGGCGCGATCGCCTGCCTATTTCTACAATGAAAAAGTCATGTGCGAGCTTGGCGCGGGCCTGTCCGAGACCGGCCGCCTGAACCCGCTTGGCAGGATACGTGCCCTGGCTGCGTTGAAGCGTTTTTCCCGGCTGTCAGACGATCTGGGTCTGCCGGGGCTGCACGTCGTGGCCACCGCCGCCGTGCGAGAGGCCAAGGATGGCCCGGATTTTTGCGCCGAAGTTCAAGCGCTAACCGGGTTGACGGTCTCGGTCATCGACGGCGGGGAAGAGGCACGCCTGTCCGCTCAGGGCGTTTTACTGGGCTGGCCCGGTGCATATGGTCTGATCTGTGATATCGGCGGGTCCTCGATGGAGCTGGCCGAGATCGGTGGCGGAGACGTTGGTCGTCGCCTGTCGTCGGCCCTAGGTCCGCTGAAGCTGCGGGATATCAAGGGCGGTCGTCGCGCGCGCAAGGCGCAAATCAAGGAGACGATGGAAAACCTGCGCGACCAGATGGGCCCTCAGCGCGATCGTCTGTTTCTGGTGGGCGGAAGCTGGCGGGCCTTTGCAAGGCTCGACATGCTGCGCCGGGGATATCCCCTGAACGTGCTGCATGAATATCGGATGACGACGAAGCAGGTGCATCAAACCATCAAATTCATCGAAAAGGGTGACCCGGAAAAACTGCGCAGTCTGGCAGGCGTCTCGGGTTCTCGGATGGCGCTGATCCCTTATGCGATGGATGTGCTTGCGCGACTGGTGCGAACGTTCAAACCCAAGGACATTGCCGTTTCCAGCTATGGCATCCGCGAAGGCCTGCTTTACGAACAGATGCCACAAATCCTGCGCGATCGTGACCCTCTGATCGAAGCCAGCTATTTTTCCGAAGCCAAAGATGCCCGCCTGCCCGGGTTTGGCAAACATCTGTTCGAATTCGTCATGCCTCTGTTCAAATCCGCGCCGGCCGCGCGGGTCAGGCTGATCAAGGCTGCGTGTCTTTTGCACGATGTCAGTTGGCGCGCCCATCCGGATTACCGGGCTGAAACCTGCTTTGATTACGTAACTCGCGCCAACTTGGGCGGATTAAAGCATTCCGAACGGGTCTATATCGGGCTGGCCCTGCAGCACAGGTATCGCAACAAGCGTGAGGGCAACCGGTTTACCCCTCTCTATGACTTGTTGGGCGAAAAAGATCAGGAACAGGCCGAGATTCTGGGCAAAGCCATGCGCTTTGGTGCAATGCTGTGGATGCAGAACGAAGCCACGATGGGCACGCTTCGGCTGTACCCTAAAAAACGTCAGCTAGAGCTGATTTTGCCAGAAGCCGCAGCCCCTCTCTTTAGCGAAGTGGCCGAAGCACGACTGAACTCATTGGCAAGCACGCTGAAATCCGAACCCCGCTTGATCATCAAAGGCTGACCCTCAGATATCAATCTCGCCTTCGGGCTCATTTTCGGGTTTTTCCGGCCCAACCTCGGGCTCGGGCGGCTTTTTGCGGATAATGATATCCCCGTTCGGCATGATTTCCGGAGCCTCGTAAACGCTCCAGTCCTGCACTTCGGCGGCCAGTTCCGCCAGGGCCGGTCCCATTTCCTCAAAAAACGACTGCATCGCGGGGCCGAATTGATCTGCCAGCCCCAACAAATCCTCAAGCGCGGGTTCCATTTCCTGACGCAGCCCTTCAAAGAACAACTCAGCCCCTTGTTCCATCAAGGATTTGCCTGTGTCGTCCTCTGCCTGTGCCGGAACGCCCATGGCCGCTGTGACCACGCATATTGAAATGAACTTTTTCATGCTTCAGATATAAGTCGCCCACGCCGGCGATGAAAGGTCACAGATCAATATCCAGCGTGACAGGGAAGTGATCCGAGGCTGTCAGCAGCGCCTCGTGCAGGTCCCGCGAGGCATAGCATGCAGGGTCCTGGAAAGGATGCCATATGCGCCATTTCGGGCGCTTAACACGCAGCCCTTCGCTGATCATGACATAATCCAACAGCGCCTCAAGATGATCAGCCCTGTCGCGGCGCACAAAGCGCGCGGACGAGGGTAAGATTTCGGATTCAGCCTCATTTGCCATCACCGCATGCGGATCGAACAGACCGGTCTGCAACAGGATTTCAACAGATGAGCGCCCGAACAGGTTTTCAAACTCATCCAAGCCCGGCCCGTCGTTGAGATCGCCCAAAAGGATGACATGCTCGTCAGCCGCAATATGCGTCTGTACTCGCCGCCCCAACCAGACAGCCTGTGCAAGCTGTTTGCGTCGATTGGCGATGGATATCCGGATCGCCTCATCGCGGCTTTCTGCCCCATGCGGGGCTTTGGATTTCAGATGCGCTCCGATCAGGCGGAACGTCGCCCCGCCTGACGTCTGCGCTGACAACTCCATTGGCGGCTTGGAAAAGCGCACATGATCCTCGGTTGCATCAATATCCAGGTCGATCTTGAACACGCCATCAAAACGAGGGGCAGCCCCTTTTCCTTCCTTGTTTCCTTTGGGATCATGGCGCAATGACAGGATCTGAGGATCGAAAAGAAACGCAAGTTCCTGATGGGTATCGTTCGGAAACCCCATGATCGCGTTTCCTATGCGGAGATCGAACGCTTCGGCAAACCCTTGCAACGCACGCACCGTGTTCTGCGTCTTACCAGTATTCGGAGCTTCAACAATCAGCACGGCATCCGCATCAATCGCCGTCAGCACTTTTGCGATGGCCTCGATCTGTTCAGCTTTGGTGACATTGTATCTGCCGGACCAGCTGTCATCTACGATCAAACGGTCTTGCCGGTCGAAGAGATTGGCGAACCATTCAATATTGTAGGTTGCCAATCGCATCGGTTCAGGCCTGCGCGCCTTTGATTTCATCCCAGGCGCGATTGATGTCGATCATCTTTTTTTCCGCCAGACGAATGGCCTCTTCCGGAACGCCTCGTGACATCATGGCGTCGGGATGAGTGTCGCGTACAAGTTGTCGCCAGACCTTACGAATGTCGGGCAGAGGCATATTCCGCGGCACACCCAGCACCGTATAGGGATCCTTTGGTGCATCCGGTACAAACCGTGCGCGTAAGGCCAGAAACTGAGCATCGGTCTGACCGAATATCCGGCTGACATCTTCCAGAAACTTATTTTCGTTGGGATGATAAAACCCGTCGGCCATTGCGATATGAAACAACCCCTCCATCAGGTCGCACAAGGTGGTGCTGTCTTCTGCGAACATATAGGCAATTTTGCTGGCATATTCCTGATACCCGGCGACATCGGTGCGCGCCATGTCAAAGACACGGGCTGCACCGGCCTCATCTTCGCGCGCGATCTGGAATACATCCCGAAAGGCAGTAACCTCGTCTCGCGTGACCTGCCCGTCGGCCTTGGCCATCTTAGCCCCCAGGGCGATGACCGCAATCGCAAAGGCGACCGAGCGTTCCGGCGGCGTGCGCAGTTTCTCGAACACGGCTGTCAGGCTTTCGCCCTGTGCAAGCGCGCTTAGCGCATCGGATATACGGGTCCAAATCGACATGAGCGCACCCTAACCCGCTCTGTCGCGACTGTCAGGTGCGACAGATCACTGCGGGGCAAGAATTTTCTGCATCAGCACAAGATCTAACCACTGACCGCATTTAAACCCCACCTCGGGCATCAGGCCCACTTGTGTAAATCCGGCAGCCGTATGGAAAGCGATGGCCGCAGGGTTGGCCGAGGAAATGCCCGCAATCAGAACATGAACATTGTCCATCTGTGCGCGGGCTTCCAAGGCCTGCAACAATGCGCGGCCTATCCCCTGGCCCCGCGCCTGCGGTGCCAACAGGATCGAGTGTTCACGCGTATGGGCATAGCCCGGCCCTGACCGAAACGCACCATAGGTTGCGAAGCCCAGAACAACGCCGTCACGCTCGGCCACCAGAAACGCCGCCCCCCTGGAGACGATATCCAAGGCAACGGCGTCATCGTTGCGCAAGTCAGTGGTGAATGTGATCAGCGTATCGCGGATGATCGCATTCCAGATCGCCGCAACAGCGGGTGCATCTTCTGGCTGGGCTTGCCGGATGTTCATTCCAATACCCGTACCCCGTGCGGTGTGTCGATTTCGGCACGCAACGCCGCCGGACCGCTGTCGAACTCAACTTGCCCCAACGGCCCCACCGCTTTGGCGAGATCCAGCGCATCAGGGTGATAGACGACTAGGCGGCGCAGCTGGCAGCCACTGTCGTTCAGCATGTTTGCCGGGTGAAGGTCACCCTGCCACTGGATCAGCGCCGGGAAAAGATTATCAAACGGCAGGCGCCCATTGGGAGGCACCGCCATGCGCCAACGCAGCGCGCCACGGTTTAGGTCGATCGGTTGGCCGACTCCGTCAGGAAAGACCATCAGTGAGGTCTCGATATCCGGAACCTGGCAAATCCAGTTGGTCAGGCGGGGAGCGCCCTGAAACCGATCTAGATCGAACCAGCGGGTTATTTGCGGATTGGGTGCATCGGGGTCAATCGCGATGGCTTCCAGATACAAACCGTCCCGAAGGCCCAACAACCGGTTATGAGTTCCGAATTTCTCGTGCTTGCCGCCGTCCTGCAAGGGTACGCCCAGCGCCTGTTCGACATGAGCCGAAGCCTGTTCAAGCGTTTCGCCAGCAACCGCCAAGTGATCAAGTAACACGGATGAGCCCCCCAGATGACATACGGCCAGACCGCAAGGGTCTGGCCGTATGTTTTCCTCAAAGGCGCTGGATCACAAGATTTTTCGACGAAAAACTTGGCGCCGGGTCAATCTTTGGCTTCGCCGATCAAACTCAGGATATCTTGTGCCGCCTCTGGGATGTTCGTACCCGGACCAAAGATCGCCTTAACCCCGTGATCATAGAGGAACTTATAATCCTGTTGTGGGATGACACCTCCGCAGATGACGATGATATCCTCAGCCCCGGCCTTTTTCAGTTCTTCGACCAGCTGCGGGGCCAGCGTCTTGTGCCCGGCTGCCTGAGACGAAATGCCGACGACATGGACGTCATTGTCCACCGCGTCTTGTGCTGCTTCGGCTGGCGTTTGGAACAGCGGGCCAACGTCCACGTCAAAGCCGATATCGGCAAAGGCTGTGGCGATCACCTTGGCTCCCCGGTCATGCCCGTCCTGCCCCATCTTGACGACCAGCAGGCGCGGGCGACGGCCTTCGGCCTCAGCAAAATCCTCAATGGACTTCTGGATGGCGGCAAAGCCTTCGTCGCCCTCATAGGCGGCCCCATAAACACCGGCCAGCGTTTTAACCTCGGCGCGGTGGCGACCAAATTCCTTTTCCATTGCCATGCTGATCTCTCCTACGGATGCGCGGGCACGGGCGGCTTCGACAGCAGCGGCCAGCAGGTTGCCGCCATCGCGGGCGGTAGTCGTCAGGGTGTCCAGCGCCTTTTGGCAGGCAGCCTCATCGCGCGTGGCACGGATGCGTTCCAGACGTGCCACCTGCGCCTCGCGGACAGCCACATTGTCGACATCCAGAATGTCTATCGGGTCTTCCCGTTCCTTGCGGTACTTGTTGACGCCGACGATTACCTCGTCACCCCGGTCGATCATCGCCTGCCGTCGGGCGGCGCTTTCTTCTATCCGAAGCTTTGGCATGCCGGATGCAACGGCCTTGGTCATGCCGCCCATTTCCTCGACCTCTTCCATAAGAGCCCAGGCTTTTTCGACCAGCTCATTAGTCAGGCTTTCGACGTAGTAAGACCCGGCCAGCGGATCGACCACATCGGTCACCCCGGTTTCCTCTTGCAGCACCAACTGAGTGTTCCGTGCAATGCGAGCAGAGAAATCGGTGGGCAGCGCAATCGCCTCGTCCAAGGCGTTAGTATGCAGCGATTGGGTGCCGCCCAGAACCGCGCTCATCGCCTCATAGGCCGTGCGGATCACGTTGTTATAGGGGTCTTGTTCTTGCAGCGACACGCCTGAGGTCTGGCAATGGGTCCGCAGCATCTTAGAGCGCTCGGATTTCGCGCCGAAATCGGTCATTACCCGATGCCAAAGGGTACGGGCCGCACGCAGCTTGGCAATTTCCATGAAGAAATTCATGCCAATGGCAAAAAAGAACGACAAGCGACCAGCGAATTTGTCGACATCCATTCCGGCCTGTGTCGCTGCACGAACGTATTCGCGCCCGTCAGCCAGCGTATAGGCCAGCTCCTGCACCAGGTTCGCCCCGGCCTCTTGCATGTGATAGCCCGAGATTGAGATCGAGTTGAATTTGGGCATATCATTCGACGTATATTCGATGATGTCCGAGATGATCTTCATCGAAGGCTCAGGCGGGTAGATATAGGTGTTACGCACCATGAATTCTTTCAGAATGTCATTCTGAATAGTGCCGGACAGGACGGATTTGTCGTGGCCCTGTTCCTCACCCGCTACAATGAAACTTGCCAGGATAGGAACCACGGCACCGTTCATGGTCATCGAGACCGAGACCTTGTCCAACGGGATGCCGTCGAACAGAATCTTCATGTCCTCTACGCTGTCGATGGCCACACCGGCCTTGCCCACATCGCCGACAACGCGTGGGTGGTCGCTGTCATATCCGCGGTGCGTGGCCAGATCGAAAGCAACCGAGACCCCCTGCTGACCCGCCGCCAGATTGCGACGGTAGAAGGCATTCGATTCCTCGGCGGTGGAAAACCCCGCATATTGGCGGATCGTCCAGGGACGACCGGCATACATTGTCGCCTTTACCCCGCGCGTGAACGGCCCAAACCCGGGCATGGAGCCCATATGCGGCAGATCAGCCGTATCTTCCTGCGTATAGAGTGGCTTGACGGCGATGCCTTCCAGCGTCTCTTTGGTCAGGTCGTCCAACGGGCGACCGCGCAGCTCTTTCTCGGCCAGCGCCTGCCAGTCTTTCCTATTGGTCATTGCGATATCCTTTTCTCAATTCGGGTCGCGCAAGGGCGTGGCCCGCGCGTTATCATCCGTGGTTGCGCCCATTCGAATTGGATGGGACGCAATATTTTATGGGCTGCGTGCATTTCGCTGGTCGCATTCGTGCGCACAGGGACTATATTCAATCCAACAGGAGGCCCAATGACACGAACGCTAGCCTTTGTTTTTTCGGCGCTATTTCCACTGGCGGCCCTTGCAGCTGACGGGGTAGCCCCGGTTGACGATGAATTTGTCCGCCCTGTGGGGGATAGCGAGCTCAGCGAATATCTGTGGATCAAGCGGCCCATTGTTGTCTTTGCCGATACACCTGCTGACCCGCGATTCCAGCAGCAGGTCGACATGCTTTTGGAAGGGGAGGACGTCATGCGCGACCGCGATGTGGTCGTTCTGATCGACACTGACCCTGACGCCCGCTCGCCCATCCGGTCAAAACTGCGCCCGCGTGGGTTCCAGATGGTGTTTGTCGACAAGGACGGCGTGGTCAAACTGCGCAAACCCTCCCCTTGGAGCGTGCGTGAAATCGGTCGCTCCATCGACAAGACCCCCCTGCGCCAACGCGAAATCCGTGAACGGCGCGAGGGCGGCTGAACGCGTTTCCCATACCCGACGGCCCCGGCGGCGACCGCCGGTTCCCTTGCAGGATATGACAAACGCACGGTCATGATCATTCAAACTCGATGATCACATCATCCACGGCGAGGCTGTCGCCGGGGCCTGCGTTGATCTTGGCAACGGTGCCTTTTTTCTCGGCGCGCAGAATGTTTTCCATCTTCATCGCCTCGATGGTGCACAGCGCCTGACCTTCCTGCACTTCTTGGCCCACTTCGACATCGACCTTTACGATCAGGCCAGGCATCGGGCAGAGCAGCAGCTTCGAGGTATCAGGCGGCAGTTTCTCGGGCATCAGCTTCGCCAGTTCCGCCTGACGCGGACGGCGCACATGCACCTTCATATCCGCGCCCCGGTTGCGGATCCGGAACCCGCCCGAGATTTTGTCGGCCTTCAGAACCAGCGGGCTACCGTCTACGTCCAGCACCGCCAGTTGGTCGCCCGGCGTCCACTCCGAGGCCACGCGCAATGTCGCGCCGTCTTCGAATTTGACCGTCGCGCCCTCTTTATCGGCATTCACCTGAACTGCGTATTCCTGGCCCTGCAGGGTCACGACCCAGCGTTTGCCGACCTTGCGTTCATGGTTGTCCATCCGGCCCGATACACGGGTGCGGCGAATCTCGGCCACCCGGTGCATGGCGGCGCAGGAGGCTGCGATCTGGCGCAGGTCAGCCGCGGGCAGCTCTACGCCCTGGAACCCATCGGGGTACTGTTCTTCGATGAACGCGGTAGTCATCGCGCCCTTGATGAAGATCGGGTGATCCATCACTGCCGACAGGAACGGCAGATTGTGCCCGATGCCTTCGACCTCGAAACTGTCCAGCGCCACCCGCATCGCCTCAATCGCTTGATCACGGGTCGGGGCCCAGGTGCACAATTTGGCGATCATCGGATCGTAATACATACTGATCTCGCCGCCTTCATAGACGCCGGTATCGTTGCGAACGGCGGCCTCTCCGCTGGGGGCCTCACCCTGCCATTTGTCATTAACCAACAGCGGACCAGCGGCAGTTTCCTGAGGCGGGCGGTAGCGCGTCAAACGACCAATGGACGGCAAGAAGCCACGATAAGGATCTTCGGCATACAAACGGTTTTCAATCGCCCAGCCGGTCAGTGTGACATCGTCCTGCGAGATCGACAGCTTCTCACCGGCCGCGACGCGGATCATCTGTTCGACCAGATCGACACCGGTGATCAGTTCGGTCACCGGGTGTTCCACCTGCAGGCGTGTGTTCATTTCTAGAAAGTAGAAGTTCTTGTCACCATCAACGATAAACTCGACCGTGCCAGCGCTGGCATAATCCACAGCCTTGGCCAGGGCCACCGCCTGCTCGCCCATCGCCTTGCGGGTCGCCTCATCCAGGAAAGGCGATGGTGCCTCTTCCACAACCTTCTGGTTCCGACGCTGGATCGAGCATTCGCGTTCGCCCAGATAAACCCCGTTGCCGTGGCTGTCGCACAGAACCTGAATCTCGATGTGGCGGGGCTGGGTCACGAATTTCTCGATGAAAATCCGGTCATCGCCAAAGGAATTCGCGGCCTCGTTCTTGGACGACTGGAACCCTTCGCGCGCCTCGTCGTCATTCCACGCGATCCGCATGCCTTTACCACCGCCGCCAGCACTGGCCTTGATCATGACCGGATATCCGATCTCATTCGAAATCTTGACGGCCTCGTCGGCGTCTTCGATCAGGCCCATATAGCCCGGAACCGTAGAGACGCCGGCCTCTTGCGCGATCTTTTTAGAGGTGATCTTGTCACCCATGCTTTCAATCGCACCGACCGGAGGGCCGATAAAGGCCACGCCTTCGGCATCCAGAGCTTGGGCGAATCTCGAGTTTTCCGACAGAAAACCATACCCCGGGTGAACCGCCTGCGCGCCGCTCTGACGGATCGCATCCATGACCTTGTCGATCACGATATAGGACTGGTTCGCAGGTGGCGGGCCGATATGCACGGCCTCATCTGCCATCGACACATGCAGGGCGTTCTTGTCCGCGTCCGAATAGATGGCGACCGTGCCGATACCCATCTTGCGGGCGGTTTTGATAACCCGGCAGGCGATCTCGCCCCGGTTGGCGATCAGGATCTTGTTGAACATGGAACGTCCTCTGTCTTGAAGTTCTGGAAACGCAAAACGCCGCCGCGGGGCAATGGCCCCACGACGGCGTGTCGCGCGATGACGGTCGGGGCGACGGGGGCCCCGAAGATTTCGTTATCTACAGTTGTTCTGGGTCTTGCAGTAAAGCACGTTGCCTGCCGCGCCGACCACGGCACCCAACAGCGGGTCGGCACTGACGACTGCCGCGCCAACGGCGCCGGCTCCGCCGCCAAGCAACGCCTGCTCGCCGGTCGAGTCTCCGCACGCCGCGAGCCCTGCACAGGTCGCCATTGCAAGAATGACTTTCGAGATTCGCATGATGTCTGCCCTTTTTGGTTTTTTAACAATTTCAGAGCCAGATGCGGGAAATCGCCACTGTTATTCAATAACGAGCCTACCGAAATGCCCATTTGCGCAGTTTTATGCCATCCAATGACTGAAGTTTGCACAAAGAAAAACGCGGGCAGGACATTGTGAGAACCACAAGCCTGCCCGCGGAAGGAAGGGGTACGGAATAGTAGGTGCGCGTACGGCGCAGGCAAAGTAGAGCCGCACGACCCGCTCACCATGCACGGCCCGGTTGCACCTGCAAACCGGGATTGGCCAGTGGTGAAATTTCCGGCCAGAATCTGCCCATTCAGCGAAATATCGCGCAGAAACGCGCCGATTCCGCTCGCGTGAACTTTGGTTGGGCAGGGCGAAATTCGCACCCCGACAGTCACGCAAACCTTTGTTTTATCAACGCTACCTGAGATCACATGACCTGAAGAATTCGATCCTAAGTCGCCGCGGCCAACCCCCGCCGACCGGCCTTTTTCCTGCCCGAGCCTTGATGGTTTTCCCGCCACCAAGCCACGGGTTATACAGGCCATAGAATCAGTGGTTTGCGCCCTTTCCCTCAGGTATTTTGCGCGATTGTCACGCGCCCGATCTGCACAGCGCACATATCCTTCTTGACCCAACCGGGGCAAAGAAACCCTGTTGGAATTTCCAAGGCGTTTATGTGCGACGACGTCGATCACCTTCAGCTATCCCCGCCGAAAATGTCCGGAAACGAGGCTCTGGCCACGCTCGGATCAATGACCAGCAGGGCATCATAGCTGGCGGGGTCAAACGGATCCTCCGCCGGAATGACCTCACGCCCGAAAAACCAGCTCAGGCGACCGGCATCCAGATTGCCACGTTCGAATGGCTGGTCGCCGAAATGCTCCCACAGGGCCTCGATAAAGGCTGCATCCGCGCGACGATCAGCAGGTTTACGATCCCGGAACCGTTCACGCGTTGTCAGTGGGGTAACACCCTTTGGGTTGGCCCGTCTGATAGTGAATTGATAATCCGTCCCGGTCAGACGGCCGGGAAATCCGCGATGTTTCAACATTTCAGCGCCTCTTCGCTAAGGTCCTTTGAGGCGAAGGGGAATGCACAGAAATTGTGGTAATTGACAACCATTCTCAAATCCCTCCGTCCCAGATACATTGGGAATCCTGCAGAAGATACGCTTCGAAGAACTGCGTGGCATCCGGCGCGGTATGGCCAAAATCTATCGGCTTGTTCGAAAGGGAAATCACAACCCTGGCTGGTTCCAGCTTGTGGTGCGCGACATAGGCCACGGCCAGCGTCTGACACAGGTGCTCCATGTCGATCGTGGCGACATCATATCCAATGCGTCCCACATCCGAGCCTATCTTTGGCGCGATGAAGCGAAAGCGCAGCCATAACTCGCCCGGATTGTTGTCCAGCAGGACATCGTTCAGATGTACAGGCTGCCCAGAGGGCACCGGCACCAATGCTTCTGCGAATGTAGGCGAACCAAGACAGAGAATTGCCAGACATAAGGCGCGATCCCAGACCCACCAAAGGCGAGCTCCTCTCTCCGGGATCGCGCGCGCATGCCTACTGGCCCGCGCTTTTCTATGTCCAATAAGGCATTTCATTTAGCAGCTTTGCTCTCAAAGTCAAATTCGCCGTTTGGGGGTCTTTCACCAACGTGCCCAGAGGCAGGCAAACCAGAGCGCCTGCCCCGCGACCGTCAGCTTACAGCGGAATGTTATCGTGCTTTTTCCAGGGGTTTTTCAGTTGCTTGTTACGCAAGCTGGCAAAAGCTCGCGATACGCGGCGGCGGGTCGAATGCGGCATGATCACCTCATCAATGAATCCACGTTCCGCAGCCACAAACGGGTTGGCAAACCGGTCCTCATAGTCCTGAGCGTGCTGTGCGATTTTCTCGGCATCGCCCAGATCCGCACGGTGGATGATTTCGGTCGCGCCCTTGGCCCCCATCACCGCGATCTCGGCGGTTGGCCAAGCATAGTTGAAATCGCCACGCAGATGTTTGGATGCCATCACGTCATAGGCACCGCCATAGGCCTTTCGGGTGATCACTGTGACCTTCGGAACGGTCGCCTCGCCATAGGCAAACAGCAGTTTTGCGCCATGTTTGATCACGCCGCCATATTCCTGCGAGGTTCCCGGCAAAAAGCCCGGCACATCAACCAGTGTCAAAATCGGAATTTCAAAGCAATCACAGAACCGGACGAAGCGCGCGGCTTTGCGGCTGCTGTCGATATCCAGACAGCCGGCCAGCACCATCGGCTGGTTGGCTACAACACCTACGGTCTGACCTTCGAGACGGATAAAGCCCGTGATGATGTTCTTGGCGTAATCTTCTTGAATTTCGTAAAAATCACCCTCGTCCGCCACTTTGGCAATGAGTTCTTTCATATCATAAGGCGTGTTCGGGTTGTCCGGGATCAACGTATCCAGCGAAGCCTCAATCCGGCCCGGTTCGTCAAAGAAGGGACGAACGGGCGGTTTTTCCTTGTTGTTCAACGGTAGGAAATCGACAAGACGGCGCACTTCGGCCAGTGCTTCGACATCGTTTTCGAATGCACCGTCGGCAACCGAGGATTTCTTGGTATGGGTCGATGCACCACCCAGCTCTTCGGCGGTTACAACCTCATTGGTGACTGTCTTGACGACATCGGGGCCCGTCACAAACATGTACGAGGTGTCTTTGACCATAAAGATAAAGTCGGTCATCGCCGGACTGTAGACGGCGCCACCGGCGCAGGGCCCCATGATCACACTGATCTGCGGAACCACGCCCGAGGCCATGATGTTACGCTGGAACACCTCGGCATAACCCGCAAGCGAGGCCACACCTTCCTGGATTCGCGCACCACCCGAATCGTTGATGCCGATCACCGGGGCACCATTCTGGATTGCCATGTCCATGATCTTGCAGATTTTCTGCGCGTGGGTTTCCGACAGAGACCCGCCGAAAACGGTGAAGTCCTGGCTGAAGACATAGACCATACGACCATTGATTGTGCCCCATCCGGTGACGACACCATCGCCCGCAGGCTTTTGATTTTCCATCCCGAAATCCGTGCAGCGATGGCTGACAAACATGTCGAATTCTTCGAAACTGCCTTCATCCACCAACAGCTCTATGCGTTCGCGTGCGGTCAGCTTGCCCCGCGCATGCTGCGCATCAATACGTTTTTGCCCACCCCCCAGCCGTGCATCGTTGCGGCGGCCTTCAAGCTCGGAAAGGATGTCTTTCATAACGATGATCCCCTTTGAAATTTGGCGCGACACTATACTTAGTTTCGTTCAGACCAAAGCCTCATTCGGCAAATTTGCAAATCTTTGAAAATACAGTTCCGGGTAATTGTAAACATGCAAAGTTTCGCACTGAGACACGGTCACGGATGGCAATCCCAAAAACCGTCACTATACATGTGAACCATGCAGTTTACTTCTTCGCCAGCGCGTCGTTCGCCCCCAACCATTGCCACACTTGTGATGCTATCCGGGCTGTCAGCGCTGAGCTTGAATCTTTTCCTTCCCAGCCTGCCCAATATGGCCGCGTATTTTGACGCAGACTACAAAGTCATGCAGCTGTCGATCGCTCTGTATCTGATGATCAGCGCAGTAATCCAAATTCTGATCGGCCCCATCGCAGATAAGGTTGGCCGCAGGCCAGTTATTCTCTGGGGATTGGTTCTGTTTCTGATTGCGACACTGGGTTGCATCTACTCCCCGAACGCCGAAGTATTTCTGGCCTTCAGGATGTTTCAAGCGGTCGTCGCAGTTGGAATGGTCCTTAGCCGTGCAGCGGTGCGAGACCTTTACGAAGCAGATCAGGCCGCTTCGATGATCGGCTATGTCACCATGGGAATGGCCATTGTTCCAATGATTGGCCCTGCCATCGGCGGCTTTCTGGAAGAGAGCTTTGGCTGGAAGGCAAATTTCTGGCTTCCTTTCGGGCTGGGTCTACTGGCGCTAATGCTGACCTATTCCGACTTCGGAGAAACATCCCGCAAAAGCGGGCTGACCTTGCTGCAGCAGTTTCGTGAATACCCGGAATTGCTCAGATCCCCTCGGTTCTGGGGCTATTCCATGGCCTCAGCCCTGTCGTCGGGCGCTTTTTTCGCCTATCTGGGCGGCGCGCCTTTCGTCGGGACTGAACTGTTCGGCCTAACAGCGTCAGAACTGGGCATTTACTTCGGCGCCCCTGCGGTGGGTTATTTCTTCGGCAACTTCTTCAGCGGCAGGTTCTCTGTCCGCTTTGGCGTGAACCGGATGGTTCTTTGGGGGTGCTGGATGAACGCAACCGGCGTTGCACTGTCGACTATCGTGTTCCTTACGGGCTTCGGCTCGGTTCTCAGCTTCTTTGGGTTCATGACCATTGTTGGTGTGGGCAATGGTATGACCATTCCAAACGCAACTTCAGGCGCACTGTCCGTCCGCCCGCACCTGGCCGCGACAGCATCTGGGCTGAGCGGGGCCATCATGCTGGGCGGCGGAGCTGGCCTGAGCGCGCTCACGGGCGCAATACTAACCCATGAAACAGGCGCGATGCCGCTGCTGTGGCTGATGTTGGCCTCTGCAACATTTGCCATCGTTGCTATTGCCATCGTGATCCGGCGCGAACGGTATTTGGGCCTGTAACACGCCTTGCGCAGGACGGTTTGCAAAGCTAGCGTTCAAGATTAGAAAAGTTGCAAAGGCACGCCATGGCGACCCAAAAGCTCTATGCTGGTGCAAAACTGCGTGAAATGCGCACGCGCCTGACGCTGACACAAAAGGAATTCGCAGCCAAACTGGGGGTTTCGCTTCCCTATCTGAACCAGATGGAGAATAACAACCGCCCGATCTCGACCACGGTTGTTCTGGCTCTGGCGCAGGAATTCGGCATGGACGTGACCGAACTTAGCACTGGTGACAGCGAACGTCTGGTCTCAGACCTGCGCGAGGCGCTGGCGGACCCCGTGTTTGATGACGCCATGCCACCGCTCGCTGATCTGCGCCTGACAGCTTCAAACGCCCCCGCAATGGCCCGAGCGTTTATCGCCCTGCACCGCACGTATCGCCAGACGCATGAAAGGCTGGCCTCGCTGGACGAGGCCCTGGGACGTGAAGACGCACAGATTCAGGCCAGCCCCTGGGAAGAAGTGCGAGACTTTTTCCATTATTGCGACAACTACATTGACGCGGTTGACCGGGCTGCGGAACGATTTTCTGGCCGCGCCCAGGACAAAGGCGGAATTCGCGCCGCCGCAATCGAAAGCTTGGGTGAAAATGGTATTCGCGTTCAGTTCCCGGATATCGAAGAAACCCGGAAATACGATGCGGATAGCAAAACATTGCTGCTGTCATCACGGATTGCACCGCAAACACAAGTGTTTCAGCTGCTCTTGCAGGTATCCCTAATCAATCAGGACAAGCTGCTTGAAGCGACACTGGATTTCGCCAAATTTCACAGTGATGAGGCGCGCGCGATTGCGAAGATCGGCTTGGCGAATTATTTCGCTGGCGCCTCTCTGATGCCCTATGGCGAATTTCTCAGTGCAGCCCAGCTTTACCGCCATGATTTGGAATTGCTCAGCAATCGTTTTGGAGCATCCATCGAACAGGTGGCCCACAGGCTTTCGACGCTGCAGCGCCCCGGTGCAAAGGGGATACCATTCTTCTTTGTTCGGGTGGATCAGGCCGGAACGATCACAAAACGCCACTCCGCCACGCGCCTGCAATTTGCGCGCTTTGGCGGTGCCTGCCCGTTGTGGAATGTGCATCGCGCCTTTGAAACTCCGGGTCACTTCCTGCGGCAGCTTGCCGAAACCCCGGACGGGGTCCGCTATATCTCGCTGGCGCGGGATGTTTCGAAATCGGGCGGTTCGTACGGAGCGCCTGTCCGGCGCTATGCGATTGCGCTTGGATGCGAGGTCCGCCACGCCGAAGCGTTGGTTTATGCCGACAATCTGGATATCTCAAACGCCAGTGCCTACGAGCCCATAGGTATCTCGTGCCGGATCTGCGAACGCCAGAACTGCCACCAACGGTCAGTTCCTCCGCTGGAACGTCGCCTGTCCATCGACACTCATACCCGCGGAACCTTACCCTATGAAGTCACCTGAGCTTTACCCGGCCTAAAACCGCGGCCAGCCGAAACGGGGGCAATGCCCCCGCCCAACCCTTAAGCGTTCGACAAAATCGCCCAGATCTCATCCTTCAATGCGGCGCGTTTCTTGCGCAGCTCGCCTTCGGCAAGGTCCTCCATCGGCTCGACGTTGGTTTCCGCGCGGTGCACGATACGATTGACCTCATGATACTCTTCGGCCAGACGAGAAAAATGCGCATCGGACTGTTTAAGCTGACTGATCAATTCGACCTTGTCGGGAAACTCTTCGGCCAATTCGTGCGGGGTGTGGGACATTCCTGTTCGCTCCTTAGAAAATGCGTTGCGATTCAGGTCTATATTGGTCCCACTCCCCCCGCTTTGACGCGGATCAAATCAGCGCTGCGCCGAGGCCCATTGCGGATGAATCCAAGGTTGATCATTGGCTTTGGGCAACGGATCTTTGCCCAGCAGATGATCCGAGACTTTCTCGCCCACCATGATCGACGGCGCATTAAGGTTGCCGTTGGTGATTTGCGGAAAGATCGAACTGTCCGCCACACGCAGCCGATCCACGCCGATCACCCGGCCTTCGGAGTCGACAACCGCGTTCTGGTCATCCGCCCGTCCCATCCTGCAGGTGCCGCAGGGATGATAGGCACTTTCGGCATGCTCAGCGATAAAGGCATTCAACTCTTCATCTGTTTGTACCGCAGCACCGGGCTGAATCTCTTTCCCGGCAAAGGGTCTGAACGCCTCTTGCCCGAAAATCTCTCGCGTCAGGCGGATACAGGTGCGGAACTCCTCCCAGTCTTTTTCCTGGCTCATGTAATTGAACCGGATGACAGGTGCGTCCTCGGGTCGAGCCGAGCGCAATGTCACAGCACCCCGTGATTCCGATCGCATCGGACCCACATGTGCTTGGAACCCGTGCCCCTCGGCCGCAGCCTGCCCGTCATAGCGCACCGCCATCGGCAGGAAGTGGTACTGAATGTCGGGGTATTCGACACCCGGCCTTGATCGGATGAAGGCCGCGCTTTCGAACTGGTTCGAGGCACCAAGGCCGGTCTTGGTGAACAGCCATTGCGCCCCGATCAGGCCTTTGCTGACCAGGTTCCAGTGTTTGTAGAGCGTGATCGGCTGAAGCGAGGCTTGCTGGATATACAGCTCCAAATGGTCCTGTAGATTTGCGCCAACCCCCGGACGGTCTGCAACAACTCCGATCCCCTGCTCAGCCAAATGCGCAGCCGGGCCGATTCCAGACAGCATCAAAAGTTTCGGCGAATTGATGGACGAGGCTGCGATGACCACTTCGCGGCGCGCGCGGATCACCTCTGTCTTGCCGCCACGGATCAGTTCAACACCAACAGCACTTCCGTTTTCCAGAACAATCCGGGTCGCAAGACCGCGCACGATATCACAGTTCTCGCGCTTGAGCGCAGGCCGCAGATAGGCATTTGCCGCCGACCAGCGCCGCCCTTTCCAGACGGTCTGCTCCATCGGGCCGAAGCCTTCTTGCTTTTCACCGTTATAGTCGCCCGTGACTTCATACCCGGCTTGCTGGCCCGCATCGACAAAGGCCTGGAACAGCGGGTTCGCACGCGGGCCCCGCGACACATGCAGCGGCCCGTCAGTGCCCCGCCAAGTGGAATCCCCACCATGACCGCCGTCATGCCAGGTCTCCATCCGTTTGTAATACGGCAGCACATCCGCATAAGACCAACCATCCGCGCCCATCTCGGCCCAGGTATCGAAGTCCCGGGCGTGGCCGCGCACATAAACCATTCCGTTGATCGAAGAGGATCCGCCGATCACCTTCCCTCGCGGGCAGGCCAGGCGGCGGTTGTTCAGATGCGGCTCAGGCTCGGATTGATAGCCCCAGTCATAGCGCGACATGTTCATCGGATAGCTTAGCGCGGCGGGCATCTGGATAAACGGGCCCATGTCGGTACCGCCATGCTCGATCACCAGAACCGAGGCACCGGCCTCACTCAAACGATATGCCATCGCGCAGCCTGCGGAACCTGCGCCGACGATGACGAAATCTGCTTCCATTTTCGGGTCTCCATTCTCAACCGGAGCCAAGATTTTTCATCGAAAAATCTCTGCCTGACCGGAGAGGGTCTTGTTAATTCGGGTTGTTACTCTCCGCGTGGAAAGCGTTGGCTTTCCTCGACGATATTCAGATCCATGTGGTTACGCATGTACCGCTCAGATGCTTTCTGCAGGGGCTGGTAGTCCCAAGGATAATACCCGCCCTGGCGCAACGCCTCGTACACGACCCAGCGACGCGCCTGGCTGGCGCGAACTTCGGCGTCGAACCGATCCAGATCCCAGCGAGCATCGGACTTGGCACGCAAGGTCTGCAACGTTCCTGCATGCTCTGGCCGGTCTGCGAGGTTCTCCAACTCGGAAGGGTCCGTCTCGAGGTCGAACAGTTGATCAGGGTCTAGCGCACATCGGTTGTATTTCCATTTGCCATAGCGCAAGGACACCAGTGGCGCATAAGAGGCCTCGGCCGCATATTCCATCGCGACCGGCGCGCTGCGCTCGTGACCCATGGCCAGCGGCACTAGGTTTTCGCCATCTGTCCACGGCGCGATCTCTGCCATATCGACACCGGCAAGAGCACCCAAGGTCGGCGTCACATCTATGGTCGAAACCGGAGCGTCGATCCGGCCCGCTGGCAGATCGGGCGCACAGATCATCAGCGGGACGCGGGATGACCCTTCATAGAAGGTCATCTTGAACCACAATCCGCGTTCACCAAGCATATCGCCATGATCCGAAACGAACAGGATGATCGCCTCTTGCCGCGTGGTCTCTAACACCTCGAGGATTTCTCCGACCTTGTCGTCCAGATAAGAGATATTGGCGAAATAGGCGCGGCGTGATTTGCGGGTATCTTCTTGAGTGATGTCAAAGCTGCGCCAGTCATTGGCGTCAAAAATCCGTTTCGAATGCGGGTCCTGATTATCATAACCAAGGTCGGCAATCTCGGGCAGAAGGTGCTCGCAATCTTCGTACAGGTCCCAGTATTTGCGACGTGCAACATAGGGATCATGCGGGTGGGTAAAGCTTACAGTCAGGCACCATGGACGGTCGTCCTTGCCACGGGCCAGATCGTATAGCTTGGACTTGGCGTTATAGGCCACCTCGTCGTCATATTCCATTTGGTTGGAAATCTCGGCTACACCTGCGCCCGTGACCGAACCCATATTGTGATACCACCAGTCAATCCGCTCGCCTGGTTTACGGTAGTCCGGGGTCCAGCCGAAATCGGCGGGGTAGATGTCGGTGGTTAGGCGATCTTCAAACCCGTGCAACTGATCAGGCCCGACGAAATGCATCTTGCCCGACAGACAGGTATAGTACCCTGCACGGCGCAGATGGTGGGCATATGTCGGAATATCACTGCCAAACTCGGCGGCATTGTCATAGACACCAGTGCGCGACGGCAACTGACCGGACATAAAACTGGCCCGACCCGGCGCACACAGGGGCGACGCCGTATAGGCATTCGCAAATCGCGTGGATCGTTCGGCCAGCTTTTTCAGGTTTGGCGCATGCAGCCAGTCGACAGGACCGTCAGGAAAAAGGGTCCCGTTCAACTGATCCACCATCAGGATCAGAATATTAGGTTTTGTCATTTCTCGGCCTCGAGCAAGGTGCTGAGCACGCGCATCGCGTGGTTTACAGCCAGTTGCGGTTCTTCCGGGGCGCTCAGCGCGGCGTGGATATAAAGTCCGTCGATCAAGGCGATCATGTTCCCGGCCGCCTCAACCGGATCGGCCAAATGCGGGCGCAGCGCATAAACCAGGTTCGACCGGATACGGGCCTGATAAATCTGCCACAATCGCAGGGCGTCGTCATTGGTCTGCGCAAGAACGTAGAACGTCATCCACGCTGCCGTCACATCCGGCGTGAAACAGGATGGGGCAAAGCATGCCCGGATGATCGCCTGCGCGCGTCCACTTGGCGTGGCTGCTTTCAGTTCTGACCGGACCTCTGCCCCGAAATCCGACAGGATGCGGCGCATCGCTGCCAGAAAAATCTGATCTTTACCGCCGAAATAGTGATGTGCCAGCGCGCTGGACATGCCAGCCCGCTTAGCGATCTGGCTGACGGTTACATCGAGGGATTTTTTCGACCCGAGCTCAGCAATCGTTGCCTTAACGATCGCATCACGGCGGATTGGCTCCATTCCGAGTTTCGGCATCCGTACCCCTCAACTGCTTTTGATAGAAAAACGCTAGGAGATTTTTATTGACTCGTCAATTAATAACGTTTTTCCGGCAGAAATCGGCTAGAGTTTAGGTGCAATACTGGGGGTCGTCAGGCTGCTGCGGTTCAACACGGCCTCGCGCCAGGCAATAAAACTGACTGCCAACAGAATCAGCGTGCCCCCGGCGACCACCCACAAATCTACGCTTTCGTGGAAAACCAACGCCCCAACCAGCGTGGCCCAGATCAGCTGTAAGAATGTGACGGGCTGCGTCACTGCTACGGGGGCGGCCTGCAGGGCCAAGGTCATCAGATAGTGTCCAAGTGTGGCAAAACAGGCAACCAGGAACAGCACACCCAAATCATGGAGACTTGGAGGGGACCACACGGCAATGGCAAAAGGTATCAGCGCCATCGTCACCCATATGGACATATGTGCAACCACGACCGAGGGCGGCAGATCTAGCACCAGCATTTTGGCCAGCAGGTAGGATGCACCAAGCGTCAACGAAGTGCCCAACATGGTCACGTGACCAACCGAGATATCCCGAAACCCAGGTCGGAGAATAATTGCTACACCGATCAATGCGACACCAATGGCGGCAATCCGGCGGAAGGCTAGCTTCTCGCCTAGAAACAGCACAGCACCCAATGTGACATAGACCGGCGTCATGTAGTTCATGGCCGTGACTTCGGCCAACGGAATTCGGGTCATGGAAAAGAACCACAGCATCACGGCAATGGCGTGAACCACCCCGCGGATGCCGAACAGTGTCAAATGCCTACGTGTCAGAGGTGTCGTAACGATCAGCCGTAACGCTGGCAGTAGGAACACCAACCCAAAGACAAAGCGCAGAAATGCGGCCTGTATCGGGTCCATGGAGGTGCCCAGAGATTTGACGAGCGCAGTCATGACAACAAAGGACAGACCGGCGGAAAACATCCAGAACATTCCCGCCAATGGCCGATAGGTGTTAGGTTGAGTTGTCATGTTAACGGTTCAACACCGAAACACAGGCGGGAACAAGACCTCAGATCGCCACCAGCTTGGCCGCAATCGCCAGCATGACAAAACCGATAACAATATCCAGCACCTGCCATGCCCTTGGGCGGGCAAAGACCGGCGACAGAATCCTTGCCCCGTAGCCCAACGAGAAGAAGAAGACAAAGCTGGACAGCATCGCTCCAATAGCAAAGGCCAACCGGTCATCATATTGTGCAGATATCGACCCGATCAGAACCACCGTGTCCAGATAGACATGCGGATTCAACCAGGTGAATGCCAGCACGGTCAGCAGGACAGACCTCAGACTTGAACGTGTCCCTTCACTGACATCCATGGAAGACCCGCCGCGCCAGGCCGATAGCAGGCTGCGCAACCCGTACCAGGTCAGAAACACAGCCCCGCCATAGCGCATGACCGGCTCGAACCAAGGAGCGGTCTGAGCAAGCGTTCCGAACCCGGCAACCCCTGCCGCAATCAGAATGGCATCCGATACGGCGCAGGTCAGGCATAGGGCAAAAACATGTTCGCGGCGCAGCCCTTGACGCAGGACAAAGGCGTTCTGCGCACCAATGGCCAAAATCAGACTAAAGCCCAGAGCGAATCCGGAAATCAGAGATGCGGACATGAAACCTCCTGTGTTCGATTTGATTGACTAGAGCCAGTCAGTCGATTTATCAAATTAAAGAAGTTACACCTGGTTAAGCTCTGCTAATGTTGCTGGATCCCAATCACCTTGCCGCACTTTCGGCCATTCTACGCCACGGAAGCTTTGACGCCGCCGCCACAGAGCTGTCGGTGACGCCTTCGGCGATATCGCAGCGGATCAAGTCATTAGAGGATCGGATAGGCGCCGCTCTGATCACTCGTGGTTCGCCCTGCACAGCGACACCCGCCGGCTTGCGCATTGCCAGATACGCCGAGGATATCGGGCTGCTTGAGGCACAGCTGGCCCGTGAACTTGCGTTGGAGGGAACCTCTGGCCCGACCCAGGTGCGCATTGCAATTCCTGCAGACAGTTTGGCCACATGGTTCATCGCTGCGATGGCCCAAACAGATGAGTTGCTGTTCGATCTGGTAATTGATGATCAGGACCATTCGGCCGATTGGTTGCGCCGCGGTGAGGTCAGCGCGGCTGTTACCACCGGAGGGCAACCGGTCTCTGGCTGCGATGCCCATCCACTTGGGGATTTCAGGTATATTCCAACGGCCAGCCCAGGTTTTATGCATAAATGGTTCCGGGACGGTGTAACCAAAAGCAGCCTTGCCTTGGCACCGTGCCTGACCTTCAATCAAAAGGACGGTCTTCAGAAAGCCTGGTTTGCGAGAGAGTTCGGGCACCACATTTCCCCGCCATCGCATTTCCTGCCATCCTCACACGGGTTTGTGGATGCAGCGATCGCCGGCATCGGGTGGGGAATGAACCCGATTGAGTTGGTACAAAAGCCTTTGGCAGATGGCCTGTTGTGCCCCTTGATACCAGACAAGCCCCTTGATGTTCCGCTGACCTGGCAGGTCGGGCGTGTCTTATCCTCGGCCCTTTCGCCGCTGACCGCCGCTGTAAAGCGCGCGGCTGTCGACGCGCTTATTCAACGATAGACAGGATTGGCCGATCAGGATGGCTCGGGCGCTTTAGGAATTGGCGTCACCACCCGGTAACAGGCAAAAGCTGCGATCAGGCTGACCAAGACAACGATCAAAACCGCCGCAGAGACCTCGTGCATATGCGCCAGCCCAGCCAGCGCCGCCGACACGATGACCGCAACAATCCGCGAGATGCTTTTCACCGCTGCCGCCCCTTTGACCCGCTGATCAAACGGGGCGATATCCAGAAAATACAACTTTCGGGCACTGCTGATGCCTGTTACCGCCACGGTCACCACAAACAGGGCAACCGCATGAGTGTGCACCTGATGACCGATATGGAGGTAATGGACCGTCAGCAGCCCTGCTCCGGTCAAGGCCACCATCAGAGTTCCGGATACCATGACCGCCCGGTGGGATTTCAGGTTAACAAACTGCCACAAAGGCGCAGAGACCAGATATCCAGAGGCCGACGAAATGATCATTGCGGTAAGACCTTTGGCCGAACTGTGATGTGCCTCGGCCGCCATCAGGGCAAAGAACGGAACCGATAGACTGACAACCACAATCGGAAGGCGCATGACCATATAGCGCCGGAACCAGGTCTGGTTGAACATCGCCAGAATATCGGTGAAATACTCGGACCAATGTCTTTTGCTTTCGTCCTCAGGCGCTGTGGAAATTTTCTGATGCGGAACTTCGGACATCGCCAGGATTGATAGGCCAGACAACAGAAAAAACACCACTGCAACTCCGATCACAACCGAATGGCGCGCAAACGGAGGGTTGCCCAGCGTGATTTGATGGACCAAGAGAACAAGACCGATTGCGCCCAATCCGCCGGCGCCTAACTGCAGATATCGCATGATCATCCGTGACCTGGACTGAACGTGCGCGCCCAGCAGGTCAGTAAGCAGCAATGTCTGGATCTCACCCACGAGACCGATCAAAAAAAATGCGGTGATAAAGGCTGTGGCCGTGAACACGAGACTGCCCGTCGCGGCCGCCGCCAGAGCCATGACAAGGCAGGCCCCGATCAATACTTCGGTCATCGCGATGCTGCGTTTCTTCTGTTCGCGCAGCGCAATGACCTGGGCCAGAAACACGTCGGCGATCATGCTGCCGACCATGCGGATTGAAACCAGCGCGCCGGCGATGAACATCGGAAGTTCCAGCGAAACGGCAAGAAACGGCAAGACAATGGACGGGCTGCCAAGGGTCCAGGCGACCTGGGACAGAATACTCTGCCCGGTCAAAACAGGCACATTGCGTTTGGCCAAATCAAATTGAGGTTCGGTCATCTGCTCTTTGACTCACTGCTTCAGCTATTCGACCC
Organism: Ruegeria sp. YTSA105; assembly: GCF_059610225.1. NCBI lineage: Bacteria > Pseudomonadati > Pseudomonadota > Alphaproteobacteria > Rhodobacterales > Roseobacteraceae > Ruegeria > Ruegeria sp. YTSA105. The sequence goes on along the minus strand of NZ_JBXWNE010000005.1, from coordinate 167,059 downwards.
AGCCTATGGGTTCGAACCTGATCGGCCAATAGCCCTATCCTCCAACCAACAAAAAACCCGGCCTGACGGCCGGGTTTCCAAATCTCAAGATGCGGGGCAGATCAAAGCTGCGCCATCACCTCATCCGAGGCTTCGAAATTGGTTGTGACGCGCTGAACGTCATCATCATCTTCCAGCGCATCGACCAACTTCATCAGCTTTTGCATATCCTCAAGCCCCAGCTCGGTCGTGGTGCTTGGCTTCCAAACCAGTTTGGTGGATTCCGTTTCACCCAGCGCGGCCTCGAGCGCGTTCGAGACGTCGTTCAGATCGGTGTCGGCGCACCAGATGATATGACCTTCGTCCGAGCTTTCAACATCTTCCGCGCCTGCCTCAATGGCCGCTTCGAACACGGTGTCGGCATCTCCAACCGTATCCGGATAGACCACTTCACCCTTGCGTTCGAACATAAATCCGACGGAACCGGTCTCGCCAAGATTGCCGCCATTCTTGGAAAAGGTCGAGCGCACGGTCGATGCGGTCCGGTTCCGGTTGTCGGTCATCGTCTCGACGATGACGGCCACGCCGTTGGGGCCATAGCCTTCATACCGGATTTCTTCGTATTCGTCGCCGTCGCCTGCCTGCGATTTCTTGATCGCCCGGTCGATCACGTCTTTGGGGACCGAGTTTGACTTGGCCTCTTTCACCGCCAAACGCAGACGCGGGTTCTTGTCGGGGTCGGGGTCGCCCATCTTAGCGGCAACAGTGATCTCTTTTGACAGCTTGGAAAACAGTTTGGACCGCGCGGCGTCCTGACGTCCCTTGCGGTGCTGGATATTGGCCCATTTGGAGTGGCCTGCCATGGTGCGTCCTCGTGATAGTGATTGCGTATTTGGCGCCCATATAGACGTTTGCGGGCCATGGGATCAAGAGACCGGCTTGCGACGACTTCTTCTGCGAGTATGTTGGCGGTATGACGACAGATCAGATCATACTTTTCGCTCTCTTTGCCACTGTATTCGGAATGCTGCTTTGGGGGCGGTTTCGCTATGATCTTGTCGCGTTTTCCGCGCTTCTGATCGGAGTGGTGTTGGGTGTAGTACCCGTCGATGACGCTTTTGCCGGTTTTGGTCACTCGGCGACCATCATCGTCGCGCTGGTTCTGGTCGTTTCGGCCGGACTGGTCCGGTCCGGTGCGGTATTCCTGATCACGCGATCCTTGGTTGACGCGTCACGCGGCCTTGGGGCCCATATCGCCTTGATGGGCGGTATCGGGGCGGTTCTGTCCGCCTTCATGAATAACGTCGCTGCCTTGGCCCTGTTGATGCCGGTCGACATTCAGACCGCACGAAAAGCCGGACGAGCCGTCGGCCTGACCCTTATGCCGCTCAGCTTTGCAACAATTCTGGGAGGGATGGCGACCCTGATTGGCACGCCACCGAACATCATCATCGCCTCAATCCGCGCAGAAACTCTGGGCGAGCCCTTTCGTATGTTCGATTTCGCCCCTGTGGGTGGCATTGCTGCGATTGCCGGGCTAGCCTTTGTCTCACTGGTGGGCTGGCGATTGATCCCGAACCGGGGACCGCAAACCGAAACCTCTGAGGCGCTGGCCGAATATATCGCAGAACTGACCGTCCCACCGGAATCGCCGTTGATCGGCAAACGGGTCAGCGAGCTTTATGAAGATGCCGAGAAATCCGACGTCGCCATCATCGGCATGATCCGTGACGGCAAGCGCCGCTATGGCCGGTCGGCCCATGCAACACTGAATCAGGGTGACGCGCTGGTGCTTGAAGCCCGCCCCGAGGCGCTGGATGAATTCCGCGCGGCGCTGAAGCTGGATTTTTCGGACACACGTCGACAGGAGCTTCTGACCGCTGAAGGCGACGGGCTGGAAGTCGTCGAGGTTGTCGTGACCGAAAACGCCCGCATCACCGGGCGTACGGCGCAGGGGTTGGGATTGGCATGGCGGCAGAGCACCGTTTTGATGGGCATTTCGCGCCAGGGCCGCAGCATCACCGAACAGGTCCGCAAAACCGAGGTTGAGGCTGGCGACATCCTGTTGTTGCTGTGCCCGCGTGATCGCAGCGCCGATGTGACCGAATGGCTGGGATGCCTACCGCTGGCCCAACGCGGTCTGAACGTCACCGCCAATGAAAAGGCCTGGCTTGCGATTGGCCTGTTTGCCACCGCGGTACTGGCAGCCAGTGTTGGGCTGATCTACCTGCCGGTCGCATTGGGGCTGGTTGTGGTTGCCTATGTGCTGACCAAGATCATGCCAATCGCAGATCTCTATACTCACATCGAATGGCCGGTGGTCGTTTTGCTGGGCTCGATGATCCCCCTGGGCAGCGCACTGGAAACCTCGGGCGGCACCGAACTGATCGCCAATGCGCTGATCCAGTTAACTAACGGCCTGCCTGCATGGGCTATTCTGACCGTTCTGATGGTGGTCACCATGACCCTGTCGGACGTGTTGAACAACACCGCCACGGCGATTGTGGCGGCCCCGGTCGGCATTCAGATGGCCCGCACGCTTGAGGTTTCCCCCGACCCGTTTCTGATGACGGTCGCCGTTGCAGCCTCGGCTGCGTTCCTGACGCCTATCGGGCATAAGAACAACACGCTGGTTCTGGGTCCGGGTGGCTATCGGTTCGGAGACTACTGGCGCATGGGCCTGCCGCTGGAAATCCTGATCATTGCGGTTTCGATACCCGCCATCCTTGTGTTCTGGCCGCTGTGACGGGTAAGAGCCGTTCCATGAAACAATTTCTGATCCTGCAGTTACGCCCGGAAACCGATGCGTCCGATGCCGAATATGCCTCGATTTTGGACAAGACCGCCCTGAGTTCTGAACAGACCCATCGCATCCGGTTGGATTGTGAAGACCTGCCCGGCGGCTTGGACGTGACCGACTATGCTGGAGTGATCGTCGGCGGCGGCCCCGGCTGTGTCAGCGACGATCCGGCGACAAAATCGCCGACGGATGCCCGCACCGAAGCCGCCATCATGGGCCTGATGCCGCAGATCACCGCGCGCGATCATCCGTTCATGGGGTGCTGCTATGGGCTGGGTATTCTTACCGCGCATCTGGGTGGCGATGTCAGTAAAGACCAGTTCGGAGAGCCCGTCGGCCCCTCAACCTGCCACGTGACAGAGGACGGTGCGACCGATCCACTGATCTCGGGGCTGGGTCAGAGTTTTGATGCTTTTGTGGGCCATAAAGAGGCTGTGCAATCCCTGCCAGAAGGGTGCGTGCATCTGCTTGCCTCGGACCCTTGCCCGTTCCAGATGATCCGCTGGGGCCAGAATGTCTATGCCACACAGTTCCACCCCGAGGCTGATGCCCGCGACTTTGAAGAACGTATCACAATCTACAAACACCACGGCTATTTCCCGCCCGAAGATGCGCAGCGTCTGATCGACATTTGCCACGCCGCCAATGTCACTCTGCCCGGTGAAATCCTGCGCAGGTTCGCCCAACGCTACGGCTGACCCTACGGCGCGGTTGCCTGCGGCTTTGACCCTCGCTTACGCTGGTCCGAACGGCTTTGGGAGGAGTTGTAGTTGGATCTGCTTATTAATGTCGGCCTGCCACTATCGTTGGCAATAATCATGCTGTCCTTGGGTGTCGGGCTTGAGATCGCCGATTTCCGCCGGGTTGTCGGCAGACGATACCCTTTTGCGATAGGGGCGTTCTGCCAGGTGATCTTGCTTCCCATTGCGGCATTTACGACGGTCAAACTCTTTGCACTGCCACCGGAAATAGCAGTCGGTGTTATGCTCCTCAGCTTTTGCCCCGGCGGTGTTACCAGCAATATCCTGACTAAACTGGCCAAGGGTGATGTCGCTCTTTCCGTCAGCCTGACAGCCATCATCAGCTTGCTGTCGATGGTGACGGTACCCGTATTGGCCGCCTGGTCGATCAATCACTTCATGGGCGAGGACGCACCCGAGGTTTCGATCACCGGCCTCGCCATAGCGATGTTCCTGATAACCACCCTGCCCGTCGCTATCGGCGTCAGTATACGGCATTTCGCAAAAGGATTCGCAGAACGGGTCGATGCCCCTCTGTCCAAACTGGCTTCGATTCTTTTCGTCCTGATCGTTCTCGCCGCGCTGGCCGGGAACTGGGAAATGTTCGTCGAAAATTTGGGGCTGATGGGGTCGGCGTTGATCACCCTGAACATTGCGCTGCTGCTGATCGGGCTGGGACTGGCCCGCGCCGTGAACCTGTCATGGAACGAGAGCAAGACGATCTCGATCGAAACTGGCATCCAAAACTCGACTCTTGGCATCACATTGGCAGCGCTGATTACCAGCACGGAAAACGGGCTAAGCCCTCTTGCTCTGCCATCGGCCGTCTATGGTATCTTGATGTATGTCGTCGCCCTGCCATTTATCGCCTGGCTGCGCCGCAGCTGAGAGGAAAAAACATGTCCAATAACACCGCAGATGCCATTGTCGTTGGGGCTGGGCTGGCTGGGCTTGCGGCCGCGGCCGAGCTAGGCGACCGCGGAAAAAAGGTGATCATACTGGATCAGGAACCCGGTCATTTCCTCGGCGGTCAGGCGTTCTGGAGCCTCGGTGGATTGTTCATGGTCGACACGCCGGAACAGCGCCGGATGGGCATCAGGGACAGCCACGAACTGGCCTTGCGTGACTGGCAGGGCAGCGCGCAGTTTGACCGCGAAGAAGACGCTTGGCCCCGCAAATGGGCCGAGGCTTATGTCGAATTCGCCGCCGGTGAAATGCGGCCCTGGCTGCACGATATGGGGCTGCGATGGTTTCCTGTGGTTGGATGGGCCGAACGTGGCGGTTCTTATGCCGATGGACATGGCAATTCGGTACCTCGGTTCCACATCACATGGGGCACCGGCCCTGGTATTCTGGAACATTTCATCCGTCGCGTGCGCGAACATGTCAGCACAGGCCTGATCCAGCTGAAGTTCCGCCACCAAGTCAGCCATATCATTATGCAAAACGGCTGTGCCAAAGGCGTCTCGGGAGAGGTCTTGGCTGAGGACGCAGCCGCGCATGGCGCCAAGACCAACCGGGAAGAGGTCGGGGAATTCGAGGTCTATGCTCCTTCGGTCATCGTCAGTTCGGGCGGTATTGGTGGCAATTTCGAAATGGTGCGCAAGAACTGGCCGCGCGACCGCCTGGGCGAACCACCCAAAGACATGATCGCGGGCGTGCCGTTCCACGTTGACGGTCGGATGATCCCTATCAGCGAAAAGGCCGGTGGGCATGTGATCAACGGCGACCGGATGTGGCATTACACCGAGGGCGTCAAAAACTGGAACCCGATCTGGCCATCGCACGGAATTCGTATCCTGCCCGGCCCAAGCTCTATGTGGTTTGACGCGCGCGGCAATCGTCTGTTGCCCCCTTGTTTGCCGGGGTTCGACACGTTGGGCACGCTGAAAGAGATCCTGAAAACCGGTTATGAATACAGCTGGTTTGTGCTGACCCAAAAGGTAATCAAAAAGGAATTTGCGCTCTCCGGGTCGGAACAGAACCCGGATTTCACCTCGGGCAGCTGGAAAGAGGTTATCCGTCAGCGCATTTTGTCAGGATCGCAAGCCACCGCGCCGGTCGAGGCCTTCAAACAACACGGGGAAGATTTCATCGTTGCCAACACTCTGACCGAACTGGTCAGCGGCATGAACCAACTGGGTGGCGATCTGATCAATGAGGCGCATTTGCGCGCCCAGATCGAAGCGCGGGACTCACAGGTCGACAACCCTTTTACCAAGGACGCGCAGATGGCGGCTATTCTGGCGGCCCGCAACTATCGGGGTGACAGGTTGATCCGCACCGCCAAACCACACAAGTTCCTTGATCCTGCGAATGGGCCGCTAATCGCGGTCAAACTTCACATGCTGACGCGCAAAACGCTGGGCGGATTGCAGACCAACCTCGACAGTCAGATGATCGGTGCAAACGGTCAGGTCGTTCCCGGGTTGTTCGCCGCAGGAGAGGTCGCCGGTTTCGGCGGCGGCGGCTATCACGGATACAACGCACTGGAAGGCACATTTCTGGGCGGCTGCATCTTTTCCGGGCGCAACGCAGGACGGTCGCGCGCTGTGGCCTGATTAATGCGTGCGTATGAATTTCAGAACCGGGTCGCCTGCGCTGTCCAGCAGCGCAAGGCTATCGCCCGCCACCGCATAGGACACCACGTTTTGCAGCGCGGCAAAGAACTGATCCTCGACCTGCTCCATCTCGGGTGGGCAGGCCATCAAAGTGGCCGCAATATTGTCTGGAAACGTCAGCGAAGTGCCCGAAATCTCGGCCTGCCCGGTGAACCGGTTGCAACCGCCTGAGCCGCTAAAGGCACCGCCTTGCGCAAACTCAAGCTGCGGGGCGCGTTCGCTGTTCAGCACGGCCCCCTCCACACCAATCGCCGTCCAGCTTGTGTTTTCCAGCCCCGCCGACGTGGGGCCGTCCGTCTTGACCAACAAAATGTCGGCCGTATCCGGCGCACCATTGGTCAGGACCGGATACACCGTGTCGGTCGTAAACAGCAGTTGTGACCCACGATATATTGCCCCCCGCACCGCATAGGTCATCCCGTCACGGATCAGAGCATCATCATAGGTCAGTTCAAACTCGGCAGGCACCCCGCTCAGCACGTAGCGCTGCGCAGCCAGCGTTACCGCTGGCGCATCCGCAAGCGATATATTCTGCAGCTCGATATAAAGCGTCGCGTCTTCAGGTACGGCAATCCGTTCGCGATAGGAGGCGGTACCGGTCACCGAACCAGCCGATACATCGCTGCCAATCAGCGCCACCATAATCGCACCCATTACGATCAACTGACCAAATTTTGGAAAAGGCATAATCCCGTCCTTTCGTCCAAGTTCTAGAGGAAAAGATTGTGTCTGGATCAGCCTTTACAAGACCGTCAGCGCAAAACCGGCGGGTTCGCGCCGGTGTCACAACGGCCAGATGATCGGAATAAGCAACGAAGCAAGCAGCCCTACCGTCAGGTTCAAGGGGATGCCAACCTTCATGAAATCGACAAACCGATATCCCCCCGGACCATAGACCATCATGTTGGTCTGATATCCGATTGGTGTCGCAAAGGATGCAGATGCCGCCAACATCACCGCAACTACCAGCGGCCTTGGGTCTACGCCGACGGCCTGCGCCAACCCGATTGCGATCGGCGTGACCACTACCGCAACGGCGTTGTTGGAGACGAGTTCGGTAAGCGCTGAGGTCAAAACATAGATGGCCCAAACGATCAGGAACGGTGGCAGCGCACTAAGCCCAGGTGCGATTGCATCGACGATCAGGGAAACCGCCCCGGACTTATCAAGCGCGGCCCCGATGGCCAGCATCGAGAATATCAATGCCAGAAGTCGCCCTTCGATAAAGGAAAACGCCTCATCCGCGTCTATGCAGCGGGTGACCAGAACCAGAGCGACCGCAAGAATGGACAGCAGCAGAATTGGCGCCACACCCAATGCAGCCAATACAACGATCCCGATCAATGCCCCAATCGCCACCGGAGCGTGATTGCGGCGGAACGCCCGCGCCGAGGGCTGTGTCACGTCGACCATATCCATATCAGCGGCAAGCTTCTGGATATCGGCAGGTGATCCCTCCAACAGCAGAGTATCCCCGACCCGCACCACGAGGTCGTCTAGTTGACGACCGATATTCTGGTTCCGCCGATGTACCGCCAGAACGTAGACACCATAGCGGCGGCGCAGGCGCATCACGCCCAGCGTTCGCCCAACCATACGGCACCCCGGTGTGATCAGCACTTCGACCGTTTTGGTCTCGACCGCAGAAACCTGATCAACACGCTTTAACTCTTTGTTGCTTTGCAGGCTCAGCAACTCGGTCATCTCGGTCCGCAGGACCACGCGATCCCCAACCTCAAGCGTCACCCCTTTGAGGTTGCGCCGCAAAGACTCGTCCCCGCGGACCACGTCAATCAGGCGTACGCCGGGGCGTTTGAACAGTTGCACCCCTGTCACCTCGCGCCCGATCAGGTTGCTGTCGGGCGGAATGACGGCCTCGGTGAAGAACTTCATCTTAGAGCGATCACTGAGAAGCGAGGCCATGCTGTCGCGTTCCGGCAGCAGGCGCGGCGCAACAAAGCGCAGATAGATCATGCCGTAGATCACTACTGCGATGCCCAAGGGCGTGACTTCGAAAATCGTGAATGCAGCCAGACCCTGAGATCGCGCGACACCATCCACAAGCAGGTTGGTCGAGGTGCCGATCAGTGTCAGCGTCCCCCCCATGATGGCAGCATAGCTGAGCGGGATCAGCAATTTCGAGGCCGGCACGTTCAACGTGCGGGCAATCTGTACAAAAACCGGGATCATCACAACGACCACGGGTGTGTTTGACACCACCGCCGAGGCCAGAACCACAAACCCCATCAGCATGGCAATCGCGATACGCGGGTTAACCTGTGCCTGTTTCTGCGCAGTTGCGGTAAAGGAATCCAATGCCCCGGTTCTGACCAGAGCCCCCATGACGATGAACATCGCCGCAATCGTCCATGGCGCAGGATTGGACAGAACTGCCAACGCGCTTTGATAGGGCAGGATACCGGTCACCAGCATCAGGGCAACGCCCGCGATGGCGACAACCTCGGTCGGGTAAGCCTCGCGCAGGAACATGACAAACATGCCTGCGACAACCAATAGCGCCACGATCGCGCTGCCCGTTTCTGTCAGTTGAAGAAATTGCATTCGTGGTATTCAGTCCGAACCCTAGCCCAGCTTGCGCGCCCGTCGGGCAGTTTCCCGTATTGCGGGCAGCAGGGCAAGCCCAACGTCGCGCTATTGCGGCCCGGCTTGTTGCAAGCGACCCCCAACGCGCACCATTTGCACGGATTTTGCCTGACCATTGCGATCATCGGTTTCCACGAACACACCGCTTAGCGTTGCTTCGCCATTTGCAGGCGTAAACCGCGCCTTGGGCATGCCGGTGATGAACCGGCGCATCGGTTCCAGCTTTTCCATACCAATGACAGAATCGTAATCCCCGCACATCCCGGCATCGGTCAGATAGGCTGTTCCCCCCGGAAGGATCTGAGCATCTGCGGTCGGCACATGCGTATGCGTTCCAACCACGAGGCTGGCGCGCTTGTCACAGTAATGCCCCATCGCCATCTTCTCGGATGTGGCTTCGCAATGCATGTCAACGATGATCGCCTGGGCCTGACCGCCGCGCGGGTGCGACTTCAGAATTGGCTCGATCGCCGAAAACGGATCATCGAAGGGCCGCTTCATAAAGACCTGCCCCAGCACCTGTACAACCAGAACCTTGCGCCCGCCCGGCGCGGTGTACAGACGGTGCCCGCGTCCCGGAGCACCCTTAGCAAAGTTAACAGGGCGCACAATGCGCGGTTCGCTCTCGATGAATTGCAACATGTCCTTCTGGTCGAAAGCGTGGTCGCCCAGCGTCAGGCAATCCGCCCCTGCATCTAACAGCAGCTTGGCATGATCCCCGGTCAAACCCATTCCGTTCGAGGCGTTCTCACCATTGATCACCACGAAATCCAGCCGCCATTCGTCGCGCAGACGTGGCAGATGTTGCTGAACAGCCGCGCGTCCAGCGCGGCCCATAACGTCACCCAGAAAAAGTATCCTCATAGAAACCGTCTAAGTGTGGCAATTCGCAAGTACAAGCCGTTAAGCTGACCCAATGAACGGCAAAACTCTTTATTTAGGAGATTCTTTATGTTTCGGATCGGTCTGACCTTTGGTGTCTGTGCCACCCTTGCTGCCTGCTCGGAAGAGCAAGCGGTCAACTCAAACCCACAGCTACCAAACCCCTCGGCCATCTATTGCATCGACAGCGGTGGGCGGTATGAAATTCGGGACGGAGAGAATGGTCAGACCGGCGTGTGCATATTGCCTGATGGCACCGAAAAAAATGCCTGGGAATATTTTCGCGCTAAAAACCAGGGCTGATACCTTCGTTAAAAGGTCAACACACGGCTTTCAGTTACTACCATATCAAGCGGCTGATCCGTCGATTCCAGCGGCAGCCCGTCTGCTTCTTGCGCATCGAAGGCAAAACCGATGGCCAGAGTCGGGCGTTTCGCGCGCAGCCCTTCCAATGTCCGGTCATAGAACCCACCCCCATAACCCAGACGCCCCCCATTTGCATCGAATGCCACCAGCGGAACGATCAGAATTTCGGGATCGAAATAGTCATCGACCTCGGGCACTTTGGCGCCAAACGGACCATCCTTCAGCCTGCCTTCGGGCGTCCAGCGAGAGAATTTCAACGGCTGCCCGGCCGCCTGAATAACCGGCACACCAACCGGGCCATAAGCGGACGCCTCGGCCATGGCGGGCAGCGGGTCACTCTCGGTCCGGATGGGCATATAACCCGACAGGGGTACTCCGCGGTGCCCGGCCAGAATTTCAGACAGTCGCCCGGCGGCACCGGGCGGATTTGCATCAAACGCAGATTTGCGCCGGGCAAAGGCCGCCTTGCGCGCGGCAGCTTTGATTTCGGTCAGATCGGTCACAATAGCACCACGCTGGCAAGCCCAAGAAAGATAAAGAATCCCATGACATCCGTCGTTGTCGTCACAAAGGTCCCTGACGCCAGCGCCGGGTCAACACCCATCCGGTCCAGCACGACCGGTACTACCGTACCTGCAAAGCCTGCGATCACCATGTTCACGACCAGAGCGGAGCCAATCACGACACCCAGCAACGGCGAGCCGAACCAATACATTCCCACCACGCCCAGAACGGTGGCAAAACACAGCCCGTTCAACATGCCCACCAGCAGTTCCCGTCGGATCACCCGCATTACGTTCGCACCTGTCAGGTCGCGCGTTGCCAGGGCTCGCACTGCGACGGTCAGCGATTGTGTCCCCGCATTGCCCCCCATCGAGGCCACAATCGGCATCAGAATGGCCAATGCCACCAACTGATCAATCGCCGCCTCGAATTGGGAAATCACCAGCGAGGCGCAGATCGAAGTACACAGGTTGACCGCCAACCACGGCAGGCGTCGCCTGCTGGTCGCGGCCACACTGTCGGACAGCGAGCTTTCGTTGCTGACACCGGCTAGGCGCAACATATCCTCTTCGTATTCCTCATCCAGCACCACCATCGCGTCATCAATGGTGATCACACCAACAAGCCGTCCGTCACCATCCACCACTGGGGCCGAGATCAGGTGGTACTGATTGAACGCATAGGCCACGTCCTCTTCATCCTGATCGACGGGAATGGTATAGAACTCTTCTTCGGCAATTTCGTGCAGAGGCACCTCGCGCCGGGTGGCCATGAGTTTGCCCAGTGTTACCTGTGCTGTTGGCTTCAACCGCGGATCAACAAGAACCAAATGGTAGAATTGTTCTGGCAGTCCGTCATTGGCACGCATAAAGTCAATGGCCTGCCCAACTGTCCAATGCTCGGGCGCCATGACGACTTCGCGTTGCATAAGCCGTCCGGCCGAGTTTTCCGGGTAGGATAACGCCTGTTCGGCCGCGATCCGTTCGGAATCCTCCAGCGCACCCAGGATGGCTTCTTGCTGCGGCTCTTCAAGGTCTTCCAGCAGATCGACGACATCGTCGCTTTCCATGTCGCGTACGGCATCCGCCAGAACATCGGGACGCAGGACTTCAATAACTTCTTCCCTGACACCTTCGTCCAGTTCAGACAGAATATCGCCGTCGAACTCTTTGTCATACAGACGGATCAACCGGGTGCGGTCATAGGGGTTGATCTGTTCCAGAAGGTCGGCGATGTCGGCAGCGTGCAGCGGGTCCATCAATTCGACCAGCTTATCGCGGTCATCAACATCAACTGCATACAGAATGGATGCTACCGTTCGACGATCCAGTGCATAAGCGTCATCATCAGAAGTCGGGTCACTTACGGGTTCGTTAATACCTGTTGTCATATCTGCCCCCGCTCTGTTCGCCCATTGGCCCCTAAATAGAAGAAGCAGCTACCGGAAAACAATGACAATGCGCCGATTTACCGACAACTTTCCTGCCCCTATGCTGTTTCGCAGTCCCAGACAGGCGGAGATGAATGAGTATGGCGCAAAAAACGCTGCTGAAAGGGCGTGTCCTGAGTTTCACTGGCACCCCGTTCGAGGGCGAACCGACCGAGGCTGTCAAAATCAGCGAAGCGGTTCTGATCGAAAACGGTCGGATTTCCAGCGTATCGGATGCCGACAGTCTGAACAACGCCCACCCCGAGGCAAAAGTCGTGGATCATGGTCAGCACGTGATCCTTGCAGGATTTGTTGATGCGCATGTGCATTATCCGCAGACCGCCATGATCGCCAGTTGGGGCAAACGCCTGATCGACTGGCTGAACACCTATACCTTCCCCGAAGAGATGAAATTCGGCGATGCAGCCTATGCCTCTGAGATTGCCAACCGGTATCTGGACCTGACAGCGGCACATGGCACCACCACGATGTGCAGCTATTGCACCATCCATCCCGAGAGTGTTGATGCCTTTTTCCTTGCGGCCAAACAACGCGGTCAACGGGTGGTTGCGGGCAAAACCTGCATGGACCGTAACGCGCCCGATGGTCTGAGGGATACGGCGCAAACCGCCTATGACCAGTCCCAGGCCTTGCTTGAGAAATGGCACGGGATCGACCGCCTGTCCTATGCGATTACGCCGCGTTTCTCACCCACCTCCACACCCGAACAGCTAGAGGCCATGGGCGCATTATGGGCAGAGCATCCCCATTGCCTGATGCAAACCCATCTCAGCGAACAGACTGATGAAATTGCCTGGGTACGCGAGCTGTTTCCCGACGCCCGCGATTATCTGGACACCTATGAAAAGTTCGGCCTGCTGGGCCCCAACGGCCTGTATGGCCACGTCATCCACCTTGAGGCACGTGAACGCGACCGACTGCGTGAGGTCGACGCTGCGTTGATCCATTGTCCGACCTCAAACACCTTTATCGGGTCAGGACTGTTCGACATGGCAGGGTTGATGCGCGACGGACACCGGGTTGGTCTGGCAACGGATACTGGTGGCGGTTCAAGTTTCTCGATGCTGCGCACGATGGCATCGGCCTATGAGATCGGACAGCTGCGCGGAACCCCGCTGCACGCCGCGCAACTGCTGTGGCTGGGCACCGTAGGGTCGGCCCGAACGCTGAGGCTGGATGACAGCATCGGCAATATCGCCCCGGGAATGGAGGCCGACCTGATCGTGCTCGATCTCGCCTCAACCCCGGCCATCGCGCAACGCGAGGCCTGCGCCGATGATTTGTGGGAGGCCATCTTTCCCACCATCATGATGGGCGATGACAGGGCGATTGCCGAGGTTTGGATCGCAGGTCAACCTGTCAGGACCTAGGATTGCAAGGCAAGGGCCAATCGGTTCTGCCGTTCAATCACCCGGGGCAGATCCAGCGTTGCGATCTGCCCGTCCCGCACGATCTGACGGCCTTCGACAAACAGGTGCTTTACCCTCGTCGGACCGGCAAGCAACAGGGCTGCCGGATCCCAACTGCCCGCGCTTTCGATGCCGCGCGTATCCCAAATGGCTATATCGGCACGCTTACCGATAGCCAGACGGCCGCAATCAGGTCGGTTCAAGACATCCGCCCCACCCCGCGTGGCAATTTCAAGCGCCTCGCGAGAGGACATGGCATCGGCACCGCTTGCGACGCGCTGCAACAACATAGCCTGCCGCGCCTCGAGGATCAGATTGCCGCTGTCATTGCTGGCCGACCCATCGACGCCAAGACCCACAGGCACGCCGCGATCTCGCATCGACCGTACAGGGGCAATCCCCGAGCCCAACCGGCAGTTCGAACAGGGACAGTGCGCCACGCCTGTACGGGACCGTGCAAACAGATCAATCTCTGCCCCGTCCAGTTTCACGCAATGGGCGTGCCAGACATCTGAGCCGGTCCAGCCCAAATCCTCGGCATATTGACCGGGGCGGCAGCCGAATTGTTCCTGCGAATAGGCGATATCCTCGTCATTCTCGGCCAGATGGGTATGCAGCATGACGCCCTTGTCGCGGGCCAGAATGGCCGTGTCCCGCATCAAATCGCGACTGACCGAGAACGGCGAACACGGGGCCAGCCCGACCCGACACATTGCACCCTCTGACGGGTCATGAAAGGCGTCGACCACACGCATCATGTCTTCGAGAATAGCTGCTTCGGCCTCGACCAGTGAATCCGGCGGCAAGCCACCATCGCTTTCACCAATACTCATAGCGCCACGTGTTGGGTGGAACCGCAGGCCAACCTCGGCAGCCGCAGCAATGGTGTCATCCAGACGCGCACCGTTCGGATATAGATACAAGTGGTCGGAACTGAGCGTGCATCCCGTCAACGCCAGCTCGGCTAAACCGATCTGGGCGGATACGAACATCTCTTCGGGGCCAAATCGCGACCAGATCGGATAGAGCGTTTTCAGCCATCCGAACAAAAGCGCATCCTGTCCGCCAGGAACGGCGCGGGTCAGGGTCTGGTACAGATGGTGGTGCGTGTTCACGAGGCCGGGCGTAACCACACATCCGCTTGCATCATGGATCTCAGCGCTCGCCTGCAACCCATGGCCGATCTGTTCAATCTGTCCATCTCGGATCAGAATATCCGCGCCAGAAAGTTCTCGGCGCTGGTCATCCATGGTCAGGATCGTGTCTACATTTTTGATGAGGATATCAGTCATCTTGCTCTCCTTGCATCGCCCGTTTCATGCATGGAGTGCAAAAGCTGGCGGAAAACGGGCACAAGAACCAGCCGGATTAAGGCTAATCGGCCCGCCAGTCCGCCGCAACAGTTTTTAGAAGTTGCGCAGGATTTCCAGCGCCGCCGCGTGGATCTGCGGGTTTGCCGCCGCCAGAGCCCGACCGCCATTATGGGCGGGGCCGCCTTGCCAGTCTGTGACGATACCGCCAGCCGCATGAATCACGGCGATTGGCGCCTGAATGTCATAGGCGTTCAGACCTGCTTCGATCACCAAATCCACCTGACCCGCTGCAAGCAGAGCATAAGCATAGCAATCCATTCCATAGCGGGCCAGGCGTACGTGCTGTGACACAGCCTCAAACCCGGCACGATCTTCCGACGCGCCGACCTCGGGGAAGGTCGTGAACAGAATCGCCTGGTCCAGAGAAGGTGTTGAACGGGTCTTCAGGGACATATCGCCCGTAGGACCATGGCTTCGCGCGATATCCGCCGAGCCGATGAAGCGTTCCCCGATATACGGCTGGTCGATGATCCCCATGATTGGCCCGTCCTGCGTGCTAAGCGCAATCAGAACCCCCCATGTCGGTGTCCCGCTGATAAACCCTCGGGTGCCGTCGATCGGATCCAGAACCCAGGTTCGGCCACTTTGCCCCTCGTGCTGCCCATATTCCTCGCCAAAGATTCCATCTTGGGGCCGATGTCGGGCCAAAACCGCGCGCATAGCTTTTTCAGCTGCGCGGTCGGCGACAGTGACCGGATCAAATCCCTGATCCAGCTTATTTGAAGTCTCAAGATTAGACTGCCTGAAAAAAGGAAGAATGGCCGCACGCGCCGCGTCGGCCATTTCTTCAGCTACTTCAAGATCACTCAGCGACATCTTATCCATACGCTACCCGTGCGTTTCGTCAGGATCAGAGTCAACCCGTGAAATCAGGCAACATCACTCAGAACGCGCGCAAGCTCGAACAGGCGGCGACGCTGGTTTTCCGGTATGGCATAGTAAGAGCGGACGAGATCCAGGGCTTCTTTGTCGCCCATAAGGTCTGCAGGAACCGATTTCTTATCCGAGCTTCCTTTCTCGACCTCTTCCAGGCCTTCAAAGAAGAAACTGACCGGAACATCCAATGCCTCGGCAATGTCCCAAAGACGAGACGCGCTGATTCGATTGGCACCGGTTTCATATTTCTGGATTTGCTGAAACTTGATACCAACTTGCTGTGCCAACTGCTGTTGGGTCATGCCAATCAGCCAGCGGCGATGCCTGACGCGTTTGCCCACATGGACATCGACGTGATGGGTCATTGGTACTATCCTCCCTTACACACACAACTGAAACGGGTGCGCAACATGCTTTGTTACCGCAACATTAGCGAGCCCTACTTAACCACTCCCTAATTTGGAACATGCCCCCCAAATCAGCACCATAGCGCACTATTACGTTTTTTGGCGCTTTTTTCAAGAAGGTTGAATCTGATTCCACAAACAATGGTTTATAGTTGTGTTGTGAATACCGCGCACACGTTGATTCCGATCTGAAAACAATCACCTGATCAACACCGGATTAACGGGGTCTTCAGCAGGGTAACAGATTGACAAGACCACGACAGCACTGACCTATGCCCGAAAAGACGGAGCCAAATCATGCTGGCGTTTCATATCCAGACCAACGGGGCCAAGGCCCAGCTTTGCAATATTGACCTGCCAGAACCCGGCGACAGCCAGGTCTGCATTCAAATCAAAGCCTGCGGTTTGAATTTTGCGGATCTCCTTATGCAGAAGGGGACGTATCAGGACACCCCGGTGGCGCCCTTTTCCTTGGGCATGGAAGTCGCAGGGATTGTTCGCGAAATTGGAAACAATGTACGCCACCTGAACCCGGGTGACCGTGTCGCTGTCTATTCCGGCCAGGGTGGCCTCGCTGAATTCGGAGTGTTCGACGCCGATCGTGCAATCGCAATCCCTGACTCTATGAGCTTTGAAGACGCCGCCGCAATTCAGATCACATATGGCACCAGTCATATTGCCTTGGATCATCGTGCGCGGCTCAGGCCCGGCGAAACCCTTTTGGTGACCGGTGCGGCAGGTGGCGTCGGCCTGACGGCGGTAGAGATCGGCAAGCTTATGGGCGCCACGGTTATTGCGCAGGCGCGCGGCAGTGAGAAACTCGAGGTGGCACAGAAGGCCGGGGCCGATCATCTGATCGACGCATCCGAAGATCTCCGCGCCCGTGTCCAGGCATTGGGAGGCGCGGATGTCGTATATGACGCGATCGGTGGCGATGTGTTTAAAGCCGCCTTTCGCGCGACCAACCCCGAAGGTCGCATCCTGCCCATTGGCTTTGCGGGCGGTGAGGTGCCGCAAATTCCGGCCAACCACCTACTGGTCAAGAACCTGACAGTCATCGGGCTCTACATCGGCGGCTACTTGAAGTTTCGACCTCAGATTGTGACGGACAGCTTTGAAACGCTGTTTCGCTGGCATAGCGAGGGCCGCATCAAACCGCATATCAGCCATGTCCTGCCCCTGTCCGAAGCCGAACGCGGACTGGCCATGCTGCGCGACAGGACGGCCACCGGGAAAGTTGTCATAACCCCTTAAGGGATGATCAACCGACAACGGCTTTGAGCGGCACCCCCCCAAGCAAACGAAAGTTCTGGCGCACCAGCGTCGCCAACGCCTCAACCACGGCCCCGCGGCCAGTTTCGCCGCCATACAGATTTATCATATGCGCAGGAAGCTCGGGCAGGACGCCACCCGAATCGATCTGGGCAAGATGTGCGGCCTCTGTCCCTTCGAGCATGGCATGAACCGCCAAATCGGCGCTGACGGTTGCCTCGATAGTACGGTCATTTTCGGTTTCCACCGAAAGCTCCCAGGGAATTCCAGCCGCATCCAGCGCAGCAATGACCTGCGGCCTGAACAGACACCGACGCCCAAGCGCTAGCGGAATGGGGCGTTTTCGCCAGGCAGACCCGCCCGGCGCACCAATCCAGCGCAAAGGAAGCTCGGCAATCGTCTCGGCCCCCTGCCCCACTGTCGCCTCGGTCGTTAGGATCAAATCGCAGTCTCCGCGCTTAAACATATCCTTCAGTTGCAGCGAATAGGAGGAGATAAGCTGCACACGGACGCGTGGGAAATCCGCGTTGAATCTCTGCAGCACCCGGGGGATCGCCGGATAGACGATATCATGCGGCACACCAAGAACGACCTCGCCCTCATAGGCCTGATCCGTCAGCTTGGACATCACCTCGTCATTCAACGAGATCATGCGTCTGGCATAGGCCAAAAGCTGTTCGCCCGACGCTGTCAGCGCGATGGTTCTGCCACTTCGGTCCAGCAGCTCCAGACCTAAAAGCTCCTCCAACCGCTTTAGCTGCATCGATACGGCAGATTGTGTTAGGTGCAGGAAACCGGCTGCCCGCGTCACGCCACCCTGATCGGCAACTGCCACAAAGGAGCGGAGAGTGGTGATGTCCAGATTTCGCATCTTCACGATTCCTTATGGATGTGTTCAATAATATTCATTTTCAAAATGTGTCACAGCCCTCCATATAAATCAAGGAAGTTGATGCAATAGGCACAACACATCAGCAAAACCGAAAGGACAAGGCTATGACGCAAATCACAGCTTCAACATATTGCAAGCCACGGCAGCGCTTTAAGCTCACTTCTGTTCTGGATGCGCTATCGCTACGGCGCCAACGCTGTCAGCTCGCCAGATTGGACGACCGCGCCCTTCTCGATATCGGCATTACCCGTGAAGAGGCCGAAGCCGAAGCAAAACGCCGCATATGGGAAGCTCCGGAATTCTGGCAAAAATGAACCTAATCCACTACTTTTACCACTGAATGGCGGCTGACACCTCGAAGCCGCCATTTTTGTTGCGTGTTTTAGCCTGTTTCCCACGTTAAACCCTTGAAACACAGCCCGCACTTGACGATATTTGCGAGGAGCGCGGCCTGACATCGGGACGCAAAAAGAATATGTGGAGGGAGACCTTTTAATGGCACAATTTGACACGATCCGGACGGCGACCGGTACGCGCGCTGCCCAGATTGACGAGGGCCTGCGCGCCCATATGAACAAAGTCTACGGCACAATGTCCGTGGGCATGCTGATTACGGCACTCGCGGCCTGGGCTATTGCTGGCCTTGCCGTGACCTCAGATCCAAGCAACGCAGTTGCTCAGATCGGCGCTGATCGTTATCTGACCAGCCTGGGCGGCACCCTGTTCCTGTCGCCGCTGAAATGGATAGTGATGTTCTCACCGCTGGCATTCCTGATCTTTGGCTGGGGCGCGCTGATGCGGCGCGGGTCGGCTGCGGCGGTGCAACTGGGTTTCTTCGTATTCGCGGCCGTTATGGGCGTTTCGATGAGCTCGGTGTTCATGATCTACACTCCTTACTCGATCGCGCAGACGTTCATTGTGACCTCGATTGCCTTTGCTGGTCTGAGCCTGTTTGGCTACACCACCAAGCGCAATCTAAGCGGCATGGGCACATTCCTGATTATGGGTGTGATCGGCCTGCTGGTGGCGATGGTCATAAATATGTTCCTGCAATCGCCTGCGATGATGTTCGCGATCTCGGCAATCGGAGTGATTATCTTTGCTGGCCTGACGGCGTTCTACACACAGGACATCAAAAACACCTACGTTGCGCATGCTACACATGGTGACCAGGAATGGCTGAACAAAGCGGCTATAGACGGCGCGCTGAGCCTCTATATCTCGTTCCTGAACATGTTCCAGTTCTTGCTGATGTTCATGGGGCAACAAGAGTAGCACACCGCATTACAGCAGCAAATAAACAGGGCGGGTCCGAAACGACCCGCCCTTTTCTTTTGCGGCCTGCAGCAGGTCGCCCTGCGGTCAGCTCCTCGCCACGTGCTCCCAAAAAGAAAGGCCCCGTCCTGATGACGAGGCCTTGGAATTGAAAGCGAACGAAACTTTAGCTGCAGTTCAACTGAACAGCAAATCCGGAACTGCGCTTTTCTGAACCTTTGCGATAAACGTCGCCGACAGGCAAGCAGCCAGTGAATTGTTCGGCGCCAGTACCAAAGTTTGCACCAATCGTATTCGGAACCCTGGTGCGGCTATTTTCGGTACGCACGACGCCGAAAAGCGTTCCGTTCACTTCAACAGTGCTCAGGAACAGGTTTGTATCTGAGCCAGAAACGACTACTGCGCTGGTATCGCTGCGCGCGCCATTTTCTATTGCAACACGTGCAATTTTACCCGGATCGGTCTCGTCCGTTGAAACTCGGACCGGGGGCAGCTCTGCCAACTCTGCCGGAACATTGGTGGACTCTGGAACAAACGCCGCCGCACCCGGCACTTCGCTGATGCTCCGCGGCTCACCATCAATGCCCGTAAAGCCAACACCCTCGCGGTTATAGGGGTCTTCACAGGCTGCGAGAGCCAGAATAGTTGCTGTGGATAACAAGATTTTTTTCATGACGGCCAACATTTTGGAACGGTTAGCTCAAGCGTAGTTGCAATACATTCCAAAAAGCAACCCAGCGGGCAAACGAATGCCTCGGCTGCTGATGCTTAGCTGCAACGGCCTCCAAGCGCGCTCCGGCTGCCTTGAGCCGATAGATTCAGGTATGAAACATCGTCGCGCAAACGAAAAAGGCCCTGTCGAAACAGGACCCTTGTCATTCTGTCCAAGCAGGACGGCAGATTACTTGATCTTGCCTTCCTTGTACTCGACATGCTTCCGAACGACCGGGTCGTATTTACGAACGGTCATTTTCTCGGTCATGGTGCGCGCGTTCTTTTTGGTCACATAGAAGTGGCCCGTGCCCGCGGTCGAGTTCAGACGGATCTTGATTGTCGTCGGCTTCGCCATGGTTATCTCCTGCGTCCGAAAAGGCAGGGGCCTTTCGGTTGAATTCCTATGAGCGTGCGCTTTTACCCGGTCATGCAGCCGAGTCAACCTGAATTCGGGTAGATCGGCGCAGATTTCATCAAAACACAAGATCGTCCCTGCCCCCAGCTTATCGCAGACCTTTACGCGGCCATTTCGGCCACAAGGGATGCCAGCTCAGCAGCCACAGCAAGACCTGTATCAAAGGATGACTCCAGCCGTGACCCACCTGTGGAACAACGCGATTCGTCTTAGCAATATTAACGCGCGGAGGGCCTGTAAGCCGGATCTTGTTCCAGGGTTGCCCCCTTCGATGACCATTCCTCTAGGCCGTGCATTGCTGCACGGCTCAAGCTGCCAACCCGGTCCCTCTCGGCCAAGACGCACTTAGCGGCGGTATCGGCGGACGCCGACCTGCCCGCGTGGGGACCCTATTTGGCATTGCTCCCGGTGGGGCTTGCCGTGCCACCCCTGTTGCCAGGGGCGCGGTGGGCTCTTACCCCACCGTTTCACCCTTACCACGTTTTGCCGGAGGCGAACCTTCGACACGTCGTGGCGGTCTGATTTCTGTGGCGCTTTCCGTCGGGTTGCCCCGCCCGGGAGTTACCCGGCACCGTTGTCTTGTGGAGTCCGGACTTTCCTCTCGGGCTTGCACCCCAGCGGCCATCCGGCCCTCCGCGCGGAGACGTGGGTATGCGCAGTGTCAGGCCGCGTCAAGGGTCGATAGGGCGTTAAGGGGCAGCCCCTTCTTGGCCTGCGGTCAATTCAGCCCCGAGATATTTTTGGGCCTGATGAAAAGCCGATCAGGTCCAGAGCGCCGCATGGCCGAGCGGGGTGAAATCCGCAGGTTCCAACGGGCCTTTGGCCCAAGGGCGGTATCTGAGACGCACGGTGGCAAGCAGCGTGTCGTCGTCCGTTTCGGGCGAAAAGCCCATCTGTTGCGCCAACGCACGGAACAGCGGCATCGAGGCCTCTTGCGGGCCGTCATCCTGGCCACGTTGGCCAGCAAGATTGAGATGTTCGAGCCGTTGCCAGGGAAAGCGCGGGCCGGGGTCGACCTTGCGCCCCGGAGCCATGTCGGAATGGCCGATAACCCCGTCCGGTGCAATCGCCCATCGGGCCATGATACGGGCCAGAAGCCACTCAAGCGTGGTCATCTGAGGTTCGGGAAAAGGATGGGTGCCAAGATTGTCCAGTTCTATCCCAATCGAACGCGAATTGATATCGGTTCGCCCGCGCCACTCTCCTGCCCCGGCGTGCCAGGCCCGGTCCTCTTCGCGCACCATTTGCCAAAGCGTGCCATCGGAACCGATCAGGTAATGCGCAGAGACTTCGAAGGCCGGGTCACACAAGCGATCCAGCGCAGCCTGTGCACTGTCCATTGCGGTGTAGTGCAAAACGATCAATGACGGCGTCAGCCCATCCCGGCGATCTCCGAAATTGGGGGATGGGTGCCAGATGGGCTTTGGATCAGTTTTTGACGGCACTGCGGAACGGGCTGGGATCCCAGCCGCAAGCATATCCGTCGCCATCAGGGTCCAGCCCCTTGCGGTCCTTCTGGGGACCGCCATTTGACAGGAACTCGATCTGCGCCTGGTCCGCCGATGGGAATTTCGCGCAATTCCGCTGTGCCTTGGCCTGCAGGTTGAACCCTGCACGGCTGTAAAGCTGGGCACCGACCGGATTGGATGTGCTCAGCGCGTATTGGACGATGTTTGGCTGACCATCCGCTCCGCGTTGCGGAACCGCGGTTGGGGCGACAACCTCATAAGTTTGGCTGTTCTGTTCGATTCGAGCAGCATCGGTTTCGATACTGCGACGTTCAGAAACCGCAGCAAAATCCTGTTCGTCAGAGATGCCGCTGTTGCTCGCAGTCCGCACCGATGCTGAAGCGGCGGTCGCCTGCGTCGAGGTGCTTGCAAGCGCTGCAGCAGTGGCCGTGGCCAGGTCAGCACCATCCGCGCCCGATGTGGGCGACCCCAGAGGTTGTTGCGAGACCTCATAGGGTTCCGGCAGAGGGCTTCCGGTGCCGCCCTGCCCTGCCAGCTCAGCTTCTCTTTGCGCCTGATAAGTCGGGGTGTTGAACCCTGCACCCTGAACCGGGGCCACCGTGTTACAGGCGGCCATCAACCCGATTGCAGAGATCAGAATCGAAAAGCGCATCCAGCTGCTCCGTTCTACGTTGTCTTGTTGATCAGAGGATTACCACCATTTCCCCGGCTTGGCCACAAAGCCCGCAGCGCTTTCCAGCGCATAGGCCGTGTTCAGCAAATCGCCTTCGTCCCATGGACGGCCAATCAGCTGCAGACCAAGCGGCAAACCCTGAGAATCAAGACCTGCAGGAACCGATATGCCCGGCAAACCAGCAAGGTTGACCGTCACGGTAAAGACGTCGTTCAGATACATCTGAACCGGATCCGCCTCGGTCATTTCACCCAGACCGAACGACGCCGAAGGCGTGGCCGGGGTCAGGATGGCGTCAACACCGGCGGCGAAAACGTCCTCGAAATCTTTCTTGATCAACGTGCGGACCTTGCGGGCGCGGTTGTAATAGGCGTCATAGAAACCCGCCGACAGAACATATGTCCCGACCATCACCCGGCGCTGCACCTCGTGACCAAAGCCCTCGGCGCGGGTCTTTTCGTACATCTCGGTGATGCCGTCGCCCTGCCCCAACTGCGCGCGGCGGCCATAGCGGACACCATCATAGCGCGCCAGGTTCGAGGACGCCTCGGCAGGCGCAATCACGTAATAGGCGGGCAGCGCGTATTTGGTATGCGGCAGCGAAATGTCGACGATCTCGGCCCCTGCGTCCTTCAGCATCGCCGCGCCATCTGCCCAGAGTTTTTCGATCTCGGCGGGCATGCCGTCCATCCGGTATTCCTTGGGGATACCGATCTTCTTGCCCTTGATGTCGCCGGTCAGCATGGCCTCGAAATTCGGGACGGCCAACTCGGCGCTGGTGGAATCCTTGGGGTCATGACCGCACATGGTTTCCAGCATGATCGCCGCGTCGCGGACATTCTTGGTCATCGGCCCGGCCTGATCCAGTGAGGATGCAAAGGCCACGATGCCCCAGCGCGAACACCGGCCATAGGTCGGCTTGATGCCAGTAATCCCGACAAAAGCCGCTGGTTGGCGGATCGAGCCGCCAGTATCGGTGCCAGTGGCGGCCAGACACAGATCAGCTGACACCGCCGAAGCCGATCCGCCGGAGGACCCGCCCGGTGTCAGCTGTGCGTCGTCATTGCCACGGCGCCACGGGCTGACCGCATTGCCATAGACCGAAGTTTCGTTGCTGCTGCCCATGGCAAACTCGTCCATGTTCAGCTTGCCCAGCATCACGGCACCCGCGTCGGCCAGTTGCTGCGAAACGGTAGATTCGTATTCAGGTTTGAAGCCTTCAAGAATCTTTGAGGCTGCCTGCGAGGGCACGCCCTTGGTGCAGAATAGGTCCTTGATGCCGATCGGCAGGCCACACATCGACGGCGCATCACCCGCTTTGATGCGCGCGTCCGCTGCCTTGGCACGTTCAATCGCGATCTCGGGGGTTTTATGAACAAAAGCGTTCAGCGCATCTGCTGCATCAATGGCGGTCAAGCAGGCTTCGGTCAGCTCGACCGAGGTGACATCACCGGCACGCAGGGCGTCGCGGGCTTCGGCCAGGCCCAGTTTGTTCAGATCGCTCATGTCTTACTCCACCACTTTGGGGACTGCGAAAAAACCTTCGCGTGCGTCGGGGGCATTGGCCAGAACCTTGTCCTGCTGGTTGCCGTCGGTGACCACATCCTCGCGGCGCTTCAGGCGCATCGGTTCGACCGAAACCATCGGCTCTACACCGTCGACATCCACTTCATTCAACTGTTCGATGAACCCAAGAATGGTGTTGAACTCGGATGCCAGCGCAGGCAGCGCGTCATCCTCGACCTTGATCCGGGCCAGTTTGGCCACCTTTGCGGCGGTGCTTTGGTCAATCGACATCGGAAAACCTCATATGCGTCAGGGGGCATTTACCTGTCTGATGCCTCGGTCGCAAGGGTAGCAGGCGGTTGTTCTGCCCCTTCTATGCAAGGAGGTGGCTTAGCCATACAAAAATGCATAGCGCCTATGCACAAAAGTAAACCAATTAGTTCAGAATTCGCCTTGAAAAAGTGAACTGCGCCGTTCACTTCTTACAGCATGGCACAGCCACTAACTGGAGTAAGATGATGAAAACGCTCATGACCGCATTTGTGTTGGCCACTACTGTTCTTGCTACGCAAGCTCAGGCATTCGGACCCTCCATGGGTTCGCTAACCCGCGACCTGTCTTTCCCCGATCAGGTTTCCGAACCAGTTACACAGGACAAAACGAAGCTGGGTAACTGACGCCACAACTTCGTCCGGGTCGGATCCCCCCTCTCCGACCCGGAATTTCGCATTTGACTGCTGCGTTTGATTTGCCGACTCGCTACGATGCGTCCGAACACACCGCCGGATTTCCGGCAAGGCCACGGAGCATAGAATGAGCGCGCGAAAACAGGCAGTCCTGGACGCAATCGACGCAGCCAACACCCAAGATCCAACCTTAGAGAACGGCCAACCCGCAGCGTTGCTTTACGGACAACGCATGAGCGCTGAACTGGCCAGGCTTTTTCCCGATGCATCGAACTCGCTTGAGATCGCCGCACGCGGGCAACATGTTGAACGCTGGAAGCTGGCCCGAAGTGAATATCCCGAAGGGCGCGCCGGGTATCTGGCTTGGCGCAAGGCGCAGGGCGAACACCATGCGCAAACCGTCATGACCTTGATGAAGCAGTGCGGATTTGAAGAAAACGAAATCCAAGACGCCGGACGCATGGTGCGCAAGCAGGGTATCAAACGTGACATCGAGGTGCAGGCGCTGGAAGATGTGGCCTGTTTTGTGTTCCTCAAATGGTATTTCGCTCCCTTCGCCGCAAAGCACTCGCAGGAAAAAATCCTCAGCATTGTCGAGAAAACCGCGCGTAAGATGTCATCCGATGCACGCACCAGGGTTCTGGCCGAATTTGACCTGCCGGCAGAACTGGCTGCTGCGTTTCAGGCCTGAGACGCACGGCTTAGGTGCCTGCGGTAGACCTCGATCATCCAGCCCAACATCGTGGCGTTCAGGATGTGCCACAGAAAATGCGTGCCAGTCGGGAACTGCGTGCAAATCGGTGCGTCCAAAGCGCGAAAGGTAATTGACACGATCAGGATCACTGCGCCGGTCGCCAGCCCGCGGGCGATATCAGGCAGGCATTTCGACAACAGGACGGCGTAAATCAGGATCAATAGCGGCACCGGAGCATAGGCGGCCGATCCGCCCAGACCCGGAATCAGTTGGAACACCGGAATCGTCAAAGCGGCATATGGCACAAACAGGGCCGCGCCGATCCCCGCGTAAAGCGGCCGCAACTGCCAGACGTCGCGATTCATTGCAAAAATATAGGTCAGGATAAAAAGCAGGATGGGTGCTGTATCCGCCAACGCGGACCAGACCTGTGCATGGGTGTGAAACAAATAACTGCCAATTCCGATGCCGACCAGGATAACCACAAGCATTTTTGCCAATGGCATCCCCGGCCCGCGCACCCGCCGCCACATAATGAAAGCCGCAATCAAAAAGGCGGCATTCGTAACCGCATTTATCGGCTCTGCCCAATAGGCAGGCGATAAGCGCTCGCAATAACTGTCAATTTCCCGAAACCAATCCATGAAATTTCACATACCCGATGCTAGTCTGCTGCCAACAGTTCATTTGGGAGTGCTTTTCATGAATATCATCTGGCTTGGGCATGGCAGCTTTCGCATTGAAACAGCAGGACAGGTTCTTCTGATCGACCCTTGGCTGACCGGCAACCCCGTTTTGCCTGAAGATCAGCATGACGCTGCTTTGGAAGGCGCGACACATATCCTGCTGACACACACGCATTTCGATCATGTTGTTGACGTTGTCTCATTGGCCAAACATCTGAACGTCCCCGTGGTCGGTCAGTATGACCTAATGGGGTACTGGAGCGAAGCCGAGGGTCTGGAAACAGTCGGCTTCAACAAAGGCGGCACGGTCAACCTGAACGGTGTTATGGTCTCGATGGTACCCGCCTCGCACAGCTCGACATTTTCGACCCCAGACGGGCTGCGAACCGGCGGCAGCGAGGTCGGTTTCATGATCTCATCCGAGGGGCACATGCTCTATGTTTCGGGCGACACCGATATCATGGCCGATATGGACTGGATGGGGGATTACTATAATCCCGATATTGGTATCCTGTCCGCAGGGGGCCACTTTACCATGGACATGAGAGGCGCCGCCTATGCTGCAAAGCGCTATTTCAATTTCAAAACCGTGATTCCCTGCCATTACAAGACCTTCCCGATTCTGGAACAATCCGCGCAGGTGCTGGCGGACGGTTTGCCGGGTGTCGAGGTGATCGAACCGCAGCTGATGCAAGCCATCAAGCTGTAGCCGCTTGATGAGTAACGCGGTAACACCCTCTCCAGAACTGGTCGCCGTCATACGGCGCTGGAATGATGCGGTTCGCCTCAAGGATCGCGCCGCGCTGATGAACCTGCTCTCGTCATCTGAACATCTGCGGTATCAGGGGTCGGCAGATGGCGAAAGCTGGTCCGGACAGGTGTTCCGCCAGGGCTTTGCCGACCACACCCGCGAAATTCCGGATTTCAGCTGGGACGAACATTCGCTCGAGGCGTTTGAATGCGGTGACATAGGATGGGCCCATTGCGAAGCAACACTTGCATTCACATCAAACGGCAAAGCCACGCTCCATAGGTTCACCTTTGTATTGCATCTGGAAAACGGTGTCTGGAAGATGATCCAGATGCATGTCTCCAACCCGACTTCGAACATGGAGAAAATCGGGATCGAGCATGAAGCGCTGAACGCATTGATCGCGGCAGCTCGGCAGGAATTCACTCAGGATCAACAAGAGGGCGCGGCTTCGGTCATGTTTACTGATATCGCGGGTTCTTCTGAAATCACGCGTCAGGTCGGAGATCACAAATGGACCGCGCTCATATCCAGCCATTTCGATCTGGCTGAAAACCTGATTCACACCCATGGCGGCCGACTGGTCAAATCACTTGGGGATGGCACGATGTCGATCTTCTCCTCTGTCCACGACGCGATCCAAGCGGCGACCGAATTCCAAAGGGAAAATGCGGCCCTACAGTCGGATATACCCTTGGGTCTTCGGGTTGGCATTCATACCGGCGATGTCATTCAGCGGGACGAGGATTTCTTTGGATCGGTGGTCAATAAGGCCGCACGGGTGACTGGCCTTTGTGGCGCGAATGAAATTCTTGTCACCGACGTTACCCGATTGCTGCTGGGCGCGACCGCCGGGCTGCAGTTCAGCGCTCCGATTTCGGCTCAACTAAAGGGGTTCGGTGGGCCACAGACGGTCTATCGCGTGGTCTGGGCCGAACCCTAGCACCGCAGGCCGGTCCCAACCCAGATTATTTACTGGCCCTCTTTTTGGTGAAGAATTCGCGCAGCAGGGCTTCGCAATCCTTGGCGGCAATACCGTCAAACACTTCGGGTTTATGGTG
This sequence comes from Ruegeria sp. YTSA105, assembly GCF_059610225.1. NCBI lineage: Bacteria > Pseudomonadati > Pseudomonadota > Alphaproteobacteria > Rhodobacterales > Roseobacteraceae > Ruegeria > Ruegeria sp. YTSA105. Next base: position 138,954 of record NZ_JBXWNE010000005.1, on the reverse strand, counting down.
CGACTGTGGATGGGAAAACACACGCGCCCCGTGAGCTACCCCACCCGATTTGGGATCAGAGGCCCCGAAATAGATCCGCCGAACACGAGCCGCGGCCAAAGCCGCGGCGCACATCGCGCAGGGTTCCAGTGTGACATAGATGTCGTGGTCAATCAGGCGTTCCGATCCGGTCGCAGCACAGGCGGCGCGCAGGGCCAGTATCTCGGCATGTGCGGTTGGGTCGTTCAACTCGCGTGTCTGATTGCCTGCCACGGCGACAACCCGGTCGCCCAGCACGATAGCAGCCCCTACCGGAACTTCGCCGCGTTCACCGGCTTCGCGCGCCTGCTCAAGCGCGATATCCATGTACGATCTGAACTCCATGCCTCTGACTGCATCAGAAACCTGCCTTTCGCAAGGCGGCGGGATGCGCTATGGGCTGCAAATGACTAATACCCCTCCTCCAGGCGACCGGATCGCCAAAGTCCTTGCCCGCGCTGGCGTCGCCTCGCGCCGGGAAGCGGAACGCATGATCGAAGCAGGTCGTGTGGTTGTGAACGGCAAGACCATCGACAGCCCCGCGCTGAACGTTACCGCCAAAGACAAGATCACCGTCGACGGCAAGCCGGTGTCCGAGCCGGAACCGTCACGTCTTTGGCTGTACCACAAGCCACCCGGTCTGGTTACGACGACGAAGGACGAAAAAGGCCGCGCGACGATCTTCGACAAGTTGCCCGAGGACATGCCCCGCGTCATGAGCGTCGGGCGGCTTGACCTGAACTCGGAAGGGTTGCTGTTGCTGACAAATGATGGCGGCATCAAGCGCAAGCTGGAACTGCCTGCCACCGGATGGCTGCGCAGATACCGCGTCCGTGTAAACGGGCGTCCAAAAGACGAGGATTTCGCGCCGCTCCGAAAGGGGCTGGTGATCGAGGGTGAACGGTTCCAACCGATGGACGTAACACTCGATCGGCAACAGGGCGCAAACGCCTGGCTGACCATTGGCCTGCGCGAAGGTAAAAACCGCGAAATCCGCCGCGCGATCGAAGATATCGGCTTTGCCGTGAACCGGTTGCTGCGCGTCTCGTACGGCCCGTTTCAGTTGGGCAAACTGAAACCCGGAGAGGTCGAGGAAATTCGCCGCCGGGTCATGCGTGATCAGCTTGGTCTTGAGGCTGAGCCCGAGGCTCCGGCCAAACGCCCTGCACGGCCACAGCGCAAACGGCCTCCGATCGGCAAGAAATCTCGCAAATGATAAGGGTTAGGTAACCTTCCCCCTAGCGCCGGGGCCGCGCATCCCCTAAGTTTTCCGCAAAGAGAAACTCAGGGAGCATCATGTCAGGGTCCGGAGTACAAAAACTGGCTTACGTGGCCTTATTGGTTCTGTTGTTCGGCGTCTGCACCGGGTTACTGGGAGGGCTGTAAGCACATGGCCAAACGCTTTGGCGGCAAATACAGCCCAAACGACTCAGATTCGTCGACAGATCAACCGGCGCGCGGTCAGTTTGATGGCGCGCGCGTAGAACCAGCTGGAGCACGGGCTAATATCCTGTTTATCCCGGCTGTTCCATTGGTGTTTCTGTCGCTGAACGACGGTGCAATCGGGATGACCATTGGCCTGATTGCCGCTGGTTTGCTGACCGGGGCGGCCTTTCTGCTGCGCGAAGGGTTGCGGGCCGAAGCGGCCTATAACGCGCGGCGCACAGCCCGGCGCCCGGCAATTCCCCGCAAGATATTTTCCAGCGTTCTGACCGGCCTTGGGGCTGGATTGGCCTCATACCGATCCGAGTTTCTCGATGCGGCAACCGTGTCTGACGCCAGCCTCATCGCCCCAGTTTTATTCGGCACCGCCGCTGCTGTGTTGCATTCCGTTTCCTTCGGCCTGGACCCTATGTCAGACAAAGGCATGGAAGGCATCGATACCTTTCAGCAGGACCGTGTCGCACGGGTAGTCGAAGACGCTGAGGCGCATCTGACCGAAATGACCGACGCCATCAAACGTGCTGGGGACCGCCGGATCGAAGCGCGGGTCGAGCGATTTCAGGAAACTGCCCGCGATTTGTTTCGCACCGTCGAAGAAGACCCGCGCGATCTGGCCGGAGCAAGAAAATACCTGACCGTCTATCTGCAGGGTGCCCGTGACGCGACGGTCAAATTCTCGGATGTTTATGCCAGAACACGTGATGCACAGTCGCTGCAGAATTACTCGTCTCTACTGGATGACCTGGAACAGAATTTCTCTGCCAGGACCCGTAAGATGCTATTGGATGACCGCAGCGATCTGACGGTTGAAATTGACGTGCTGCGCGAACGGTTGCAGCGCGAAGGCGTTCGGTTGGACTGACCGGCCCAAAGTATACAGAGAGGATTACCCCATGTCCGAGGAAGTAAAGAACAAGGCAGTCGAAGCCGAAACGCTGGTACAGGAAGTGACCGCCGTAGCCCTGCCCGACCCCACGGCGGAAGTTGTCCTTCTGAAAGAGGCCGACGAGCCTGTAGGTGCTGAAATTCGTAAACGCATGGGCGAGATCGACATGGGGAACACGAATTCCATCGTGTCCTTCGGCTCGGGTGCGCAGGCCGAGTTGCAGGAAATCAGCCAGGCGATGCTGGCGGATGTCCGCAACAAGGATGTCGGTCCGGCAGGTGACAGCCTGCGTAATATCGTGACCACGATCCGTGGATTCTCGGTCAGCGAACTCGACGTGCGGCGCGAGCGTAGCTGGTGGGAAAAACTGTTGGGCAAGGCCGCCCCGTTCGCCAAGTTCACCGCCCAATACGAACAGGTTCAAGGCCAGATCGACCGGATCACGGATGACTTGCTTTCGCATGAACATACGCTGTTGAAGGACATCAAGTCCCTGGACATCCTGTATGAAAAGACGCTGGGCTTTTATGATGAGCTGGCGCTTTACATCGCGGCCGGCGAAGAGAAGCTGAACGAACTGGACAGTCAGGACATTCCTCAGAAAGAGGCCGAGGTTCAGGCCGCTCCCGAAGAGGATCAGGTGATGAAAGCGCAGGAGCTGCGCGATTTGCGTGCTGCCCGCGATGATCTGGAACGCCGGGTGCATGATCTGAAGCTGACGCGGCAGGTCACCATGCAGTCGCTGCCCTCGATCCGTCTGGTTCAGGAAAATGACAAATCCCTGGTGACCAAGATCAACTCGACCCTGGTGAACACCGTGCCACTCTGGGAAACCCAGCTGGCACAAGCCGTCACCATTCAGCGCAGCGCCGAGGCCGCCGCCGCCGTGCGCGATGCGAATGACCTAACCAACGACCTTCTGACTGCGAATGCCGCCAACCTGCGCGAGTCGAACAAGGTGATCCGTCAGGAAATGGAGCGCGGTGTCTTTGATATCGAGGCCGTAAAACAGGCCAATGCCGATCTGATCGGAACCATTAATGAAAGCCTGGAGATTGCGGATGAAGGCAAGGCCAAACGCGCCGCTGCCGAGCAAGAGCTGCAGAAGATGGAAACCGAACTGCGCGACACTTTGGCCGCAGCCAAAGCGCGCAAGGACGGTATCGGTGACAACGCCGGAACAGCTGTTCCGGGCTAATGGTGGATTGAAGGTGCGGTCACAGGGATATCTGAAGCCTGTATTGGGTCTGGTCGCATTGCTGGCGCTGGCCAACTGCGACGAGGCCCTGACGTCTTCGGTTGCCCCTCAACCGCGCCCCGTAGCCCCCCCAGCGCCTGCCCCTAATGCCTATGTACCTCCATCTGCGGCCAGTCAGGATCTTGCGCGGTTCTATCAGCGGGTAGAACGTGACCTGCTGACGCGTGGTATGCTGCGCAGCGATGGCGGCGGGCCGGACACACCCTATGATGCCAGCGATCTGGAGCGCAATTTCGAGACGATTGCCTTTTTCAACGAGTATCCAGATCACGCCGTCACCGCGACCACATACTCGACCGAGGGCCAGCTTAGCCGATGGTCCGCCCCCATCCGTGTTCAGACAGAATTCGCCCCGTCCGTGTCCCCCGAAATGCGGGCAAAGGATGCCAAACAGGTCGAGACCTTTACCGCGCGGCTGTCCAAAGTGACCGGTCATCCGATGTCTGTCGTTACCCGCAAGGCAAATTTCCATGTCTTTTTCGCGGGAAAGGATGACAGTGCATACGTGGTCTCCCGCCTGAAACAGCTTGTGCCGGGTATCGATCAGCCATTACTTGACCTGGTTGCAAACCCGCGTTCAAATATTGACTGTTTTGTCATCGCCTCTCCGACCAACCGGTCCCTGCACCGGTTTGTTCGGGCGGTGGTGCTGATCCGTGCTGAATTGCCTGATATGCTGCGGCGCAGTTGCATCCACGAAGAAATGGCGCAGGGGCTGGGACTCTCCAATGACAGCAACGCTGCGCGACCATCCATCTTTAATGATGACGATGAATTTGCGCTCCTGACCAGCCATGACGAGAAATTACTGACAATGCTCTATGACCCGCGTCTTGAGCCTGGCGTGGCTGTCGAAGACGCGCGTCCCGTGGTGCGGATCATTGCGCGCGAACTGATGGGCCAGCAGCTGTGAGCCCAAGATAAGGAGACCCCAAATGGGTATTTTCGATTTTCTGACCGGCGAGTTCATCGACGTCATCCACTGGGTCGACGACACCCGCGATACGATGGTCTGGCGGTTCGAACGCGAGGGCCATGCGATCAAATACGGCGCCAAACTGACCGTGCGCGAAGGCCAGGCGGCCGTTTTCGTGCATGAGGGGCAGCTGGCGGATGTCTTCACCCCCGGTCTCTATATGCTCGAGACCAACAATATGCCGATCCTGACGACACTGCAGCATTGGGACCATGGCTTTCAGTCTCCGTTCAAATCCGAGATTTATTTCGTCAACACGACTCGCTTCAATGACCTGAAATGGGGCACCAAGAATCCGATCATGCTGCGCGATCCGGAATTCGGACCGACCCGCATTCGCGCTTTCGGTACTTATACAACCCGGGTCAAAGACCCAGCAAAATTCATGATCGAAATCGTCGGCACCGATGGTGAGTTCACGATGGACGAGATCAGCTTTCAGGTGCGCAATATCATCGTTCAGGAATTCAGCCGGGTCATCGCAGGATCAGGCATTCCGGTTCTGGACATGGCCGCCAATACCGCCGATCTGGGCAAGTTGATCGCGGCAGAAGTGACCCCGGTGTTGGACGGGTACGGGCTGGAGATGCCTGAATTTTATATCGAGAACATCTCACTGCCACCCGCAGTTGAAGCGGCGCTGGACAAGCGGACATCGATGGGGCTGGCTGGTGATCTGGGTAAATTCACCCAGTATTCAGCCGCTGAGGCGATGACAGCCGCGGCCAACAATCCCGGTCAGGGCGGTGGCATGGGCGCTGGCCTTGGCATGGGAATGGGCATGGCCATGGCACAGCAGATGTCGAACATGGCAGCGGGTCAGCCGAGCGGTCCGTGGGTCGGCTCCGCCCCCGCTGCCCAGCAATCTGCGGCGCATACAGCGCCTCCGCCGCCACCGCCAGTGGAACATGTCTGGCATATCGCCGTTGACGGGCAAACCAGCGGGCCATTTTCCAAGGCCAAGATGGGCCGCATGGCGACAGAGGGAGAGATCACCCGTGACACCCATGTCTGGACCGCGGGTCAGGACGGCTGGAAAAAGGCGGGTGAGGTACAGGAACTGGCACAGTTGTTCACGATCCTCCCGCCACCCCCGCCCGGAGCCTGAAGTGACGGAAAGCTTAGGCAGCAACGTTTAACGCGTATCCGCAACCTCTCTGAAAGAGCAAACGAATGTCTACTTTGGACCGCTACTCAATGCCCCAAATCGTATTGCACTGGCTGATCGCTGTGATCATCATCGGCGAATGGATCAGCAGCGATGGCATGGGACGGGCCCTGCATACCCGGCTTGAGGGCAACACGGTCTGGACAGAAGGGGCCACCCCTCATGTCTGGCTTGGCTGCATCGTCTTTGCGCTGATCCTGGTCCGCATCCTTCTTCGGTGGCGACAGGGCGCGCCTGCCCCGGTTGAGGAGAGCTCGGACCTGATGGCGAGCGCAGCAAAGTTGGGACATCTGTTGCTTTATGCGCTGATGGTCGCGGTGCCAATCTTCGGCATGTTGGCCTGGTTCGGGGGTATCCATGTTGCTGGTGAGGTCCACGAAACCGTGGGCAATGCCCTGTTGTTCGTCGCATTAGGTCACGCTGCTTTTGCCATCTGGCATCATTTCATCAAACGGGACGGGGTGCTGAACCGGATGCGCCTGTCCTCTGGCCGATAACGCAAATTCGAGACTTCAATGGCCCCTACCGACCCTAACATTTTAGACGAACACCGCTTTCCCTGCGATCAATGCGGGGCGGATTATCGGTTCAATCCCGGTGATGGTACGCTCACCTGTGACCATTGCGGTCACTCCGAGGCAATTGGCGCCGGACCGTGGGGCGGTTCCAGCCTGAAAGAGCTGGATTTCAACAGTGCGCTTTCGGATCAGCTGCCTGACGATGAGATCGAGGAAACGCGTGTTCTGACCTGCCCCAACTGTGCGGCTCAAGTTGAATTTGACCCGGCCACGCACGCAGCCGAATGCCCCTTTTGCGCAACCCCAGTAGTGACGGATACCGGCATCAGCCGTCACATCAAACCCCGCGGCGTGCTGCCCTTTGCGCTGGATGAACGCACTGCGCATAAGGCGATGGGAGACTGGCTGGGACGGTTATGGTTCGCCCCAAACGGGTTGAAGGATTATGCCCGCAAAGGGCGCAAGATGCAGGGTATCTATGTTCCATACTGGACCTTCGATGCGGATACGAAATCCACATATCGGGGCGAGCGCGGCATAGTTTACTATGAAACACGCAGCGTCATGCGCGATGGCAAGCGTGTACAGCAAAGGGTCGCCAAGGTGAGATGGTCCCCGAAATCGGGCCGGGTCGCACGGTTCTTTGATGACGTTCTGGTTTTGGCATCCCAGTCTTTGCCCAAGAAGTACACCGACGCGCTGGAACCCTGGGATTTACCCGCGTTGGAACCGTATCAGCCTGAGTACCTCGCCGGTTTTCGGGCCGAGGCCTATACAGTCGAATTGAATGACGGCTACACCGAAGCCCGCACACATATGTCCCGCGTGATAGAACGGGATGTACGCTTTGATATTGGTGGCGATCGGCAGCGCGTTCATGCGGTTGAGACCGATGTGCGGGATGTGACCTTCAAGCATGTCCTCCTGCCGATCTGGATGGCCGCCTACAAATATCGGGGGCAGACGTACAGGTTTGTAGTAAACGGCCGCACCGGGCGCGTTCAGGGGGAACGTCCCTGGTCAGCGCTCAAGATCTCTGTCGCCGTGTGCCTTGGCCTTTTGGTAGCTGCCGGTGTTGGTTACATGGTGGCAACCGGTCAGCAATGACGTGACCGGCTAACCGCATCAGCACTTGAACATCCGCCAGTCTGACCTCATCCTGCGCCCTGTCAACGCCGATGGGGAGGCCTGTGTGACACTATCCGCTCTGAACAGTCTACTGGATCAACGGCATTCCTGCCGCGCCTTCCTGTCTGACCCGGTGCCAAAGGATCAGATTAATCAGATCCTGACCAGCGCAGCCCGCGTTCCAAGCTGGTGCAATGCGCAGCCCTGGAACGTGACCATCACCAGCGGGCCAGAGACCGATAAGTTTCGGAAGGCTCTGCAGGATGAGGTAACCGCGGACACGCCATCCCCGGACCTGCCCATTCCTGCCTCCTATTCGGGCATCTACCAGGAACGCCGCCGTGAATGCGGCTGGGCCCTTTACGAAGCCGTTGGCGTTGAACGCGGAGATCGCGCCGGGTCCACCCGGCAGATGATGGAGAATTTCGCCCTTTTCGGAGCGCCCCATTGTGCAATCATATCCAGCCCAACGGAACTCGGCGCTTATGGCGCGATGGATTGTGGTGGCTTTGTTACGGCCTTCACCCTAGCGGCGCAGGCTCTGGGCATAGCGACAATTCCGCAGGCCGCAGTGGCCAGCTATGGCCCTTTTCTGCACCGATATTTCAACATCCCGGATGACCGTCTGATCCTATGTGCGATCTCTTTCGGCTATGCAGACAAAGACCACCCGGCCAACAGGTTTAGAACCAGTCGCGCCGCGCCCGACGCGTTTGTCGAGTGGGTCGACTGACCATCAAATGGAGGAACCAAATGCGTGCGCTGTTGCAGAGGGTCTCGCTGGCAAAAGTCTCGGTCGAGGGTACGGTGATCGGACAAACCGGTCCGGGCCTGCTGATACTGGTTTGCGCGATGCAGGGGGATGACGACCAAAAGGCCGAACAGCTTGCTGCCAAGGTCTCAAAGCTGCGGATATTCAAGGATGAGGCCGGCAAGATGAACAGGTCGGTTCTGGATACGGGCGGCTCGGCCCTAGTAATCAGCCAGTTCACACTTGCCGCTGATACCTCGCGCGGGAACCGCCCGGGGTTTTCTGAAGCGGCACCGCCAGAGGTTGGAAAACGCTTGTATGAGGTTTTCGCGCATCGGCTAAGTGGTCTTGGCGTCCCTGTCGAAACCGGTCAATTCGGGGCGGATATGGCCGTCGAACTGGTCAATGACGGCCCGGTCACGATCTGGGTCGAAAGCTGATGGAGCAAAGGCAAAAGGCAACCCGAATATGGCAGGCCGGGGTTGACGCGGTTGGTGGATATGCGGCGACGTTATCCGCCTTGAACGATGTAGAGCAACCCAACCAAATTCTGGCTGTCGGCAAAGCTGCGGCGGCGATGACCCGCGCAGCGCTGGACCATTTCGGCCCCCTCCCCGCGCTAGTTGTCACCAAGGATGGCCACGGGGACGCCCTGCCTGACCATGTCAGGGTGATCGAGGCCTCTCATCCCGTTCCTGATATCCGCAGTCTGCAAGCGGGCCGCGCACTGCGTGAGATGGTCCAGTCGATGGGATCATCTTCGCATTTGCTGCTGCTGGCTTCGGGCGGGGCCTCGTCTTTGGCTGAGGACCTTGTACCCGGCAATACGCTGGCGAATCTGGAGCAGTTGAACCGAAAACTGCTGTCGGAAGGGTTGAATATCTCTGAAATGAACGCCGAACGGCGCAAACTGTCCCAAATCAAAGGGTCTGGCCTGTTGGCACAGTTCAAAGGAGCGAAGGCGACTGTTCTGGCGATTTCCGATGTGCCCGGCGATGACCTGAACGTTATCGGATCGGGCATTGGCGCACTTCCTGAGCCGCGCGATTTTCAGGGAGTTGCGCGCATCGTTGCATCGAACAAGCATGCCCGTGCTGCCGCCGCCCGACTGGCCATGGCCGAGGGCGCACCCGTTTTAGCGAATGAGGAATGCCTGCACGATGACCTGAAAAGCATAGCAGCCCGTTTGGGGCCACGGCTGCGCAATATGCCCGAAGGCGTCATGGTTTTCGGTGGAGAGCCAACTGTCGTGCTGCCCAGAAATCCAGGCAAGGGTGGGCGCAATCAGGCCCTCGCTTTAGCGTTGGCCAGAGAAATCGCGGGTATTGCTGGGCTGACGCTGCTTGTCGGGGGCACCGACGGCACCGACGGGCCGACCCAGGCCGCGGGGGCGATTGTTGACGGGACCATTTGGGGCGATGGTGCGGAAAAGGCGCTGCGGGATGCTGACAGCGGCAGCTATCTGGAACGCGCAAATGCTCTTTTCGTCACCGGGCCGACCGGAACCAACGTAATGGACCTTATTGTCGCAATCCGAAGCTGATTTGACGATTTTCACCTGCACCAAAACCCTTTTGGCCCCGAGACTGACTGAATGAATCCAGCCGACAATTCGCTACTCGACATCGAAGACCTGCCAGATGTCGGCATTCACATGCCGGATGGGTGCCGGCTTTCAGCCCGGATATGGAAGCCGTCGCATGCAGAAAGCCACCCTGTACCTGCCATTCTAGAGTTCCTGCCCTATCGCAAACGCGACGGCACTGCGACACGAGACGCCCTGACCCATCCATGGTTTGCCAAGCGCGGCTACGCCTGCATCCGCGTGGACATGCGCGGCAATGGTGACAGCGAAGGGCTGATGGAGGATGAGTATACCCAGCAGGAACTGGACGATGCAGTAGCAACTATCGAGTGGCTGGCGCAGCAACCGTGGTGCTCTGGTTCTGTAGGAATGATGGGGATCAGTTGGGGCGGTTTCAATGCTTTGCAGGTGGCGGCACTACAGCCAGAGGCGCTGAAGGCGATTATCACGCTATGCTCGACCGCCGACCGGTATGCGGACGACATCCACTACAAGGGTGGCTGCCTGCTGAACGAAAATCTCGGCTGGGGCGCGACCATGTGGTCTTATTCATCGCGCGCTCCCGATCCGGCCCTGCGTCCGAACTGGCGCGAGCTGTGGCTGGACCGCCTTGAGAACGAGCCCTTTCTGCCCTCTGTCTGGTTGCGCCATCAGACTCGGGATGCCTATTGGCGTCACGGGTCAGTCTGCGAGGATTTCAGCGCTATCCGGGCGGCGACTTTGGCTGTTGGCGGCTGGGGCGATGCCTATAAGAATACGGTGCCTTTATTGGTTGAACAGCTTGATTCTCCGGTCAAGGGGATCGTCGGACCATGGGTTCACAAGTATCCGCATTTTGCTGTTCCGGAGCCCCGAATCGGATTTCTGCAAGAGGCCTTGCGTTGGTGGGACCATTGGTTGAAAGGCCAGGATACTGGCGTCGACCAGGAACCCGACTATCGCGCCTATCTTATGGATGGGGTACGCCCCCAGCGCTGGTACAAGGAACGGCCCGGTTGCTGGATAACCGAGGATAAAGGCGCGACCTCGCATCTTCCTATTCAAACTCTGAATATTTCTAATGTTGGGCTGGACCAACCCGGACCGCTGGACACGTGCATCCGATCCCCCCAGACCTGCGGGATGGAAGGCGGAGAATACTGCGCCATCTGGTTGGGGCCGGATATGCCGGGCGATCAGCGTGTGGATGATGCATTTTCGGCCTGTTTCGACAGCGCCCCACTGGCCAATGATCTGAACATCGTGGGCGCGCCGCAAATATGCCTGCACATCAGTGCCGACCGTCCCCATGCCCAGATGGCAGTGCGCTTGAATCACGTCCATCCCGATGGGGCAACAACACGCATAACATACGGTGTCCTTAACCTGTGCCATCGCGATACCCATTCGCAACCGACCGAATTGGTCCCAGGCAAGGTATACGAGGTCACGCTGAATCTGGACCATATCGCTTATCGGGTGCCAAGGGGACACCGCATGCGGATTGCGGTATCCAGCGCCTATTGGCCGCTGATCTGGCCTTCGCCCGAGTCTGCAGAACTGCATCTGACCGAGGGCCAAATCAAGCTGCCCATCCGTCACGCGGCTAGCGAGGCATATGTATTCCCCCCCCCGGATGCCGAGGCCGCACACGACATCACGACTGTCCGAGACAGCCGGAACTCTCGACAGGTCGAAACTGACATGAACTCGGGGGAAACTCATCTGATTATCGAAGATGACTTTGGCCTTGTTACGGACAACCACCACGGCCTGACACATGGCGGAACAGCCTTTGAACGTTGGTCGATTCGCCCTGATGACCCCTTATCTGCGCGCGGATATTGCCATTGGACACAAGAGATAATCCGTGACGGCACAGAGCTGCGTACAGAAACATCTTGCGAAATGTGGTCAGACGCCGGAAACTTCTACCTCTGTGCTGAACTCAAGGCATTTGAAAACGGCAGTTTGGTATTTTCAAAGACTAAGGAGGATACCGTACCGCGTAATCATATGTGAAATTCAAGCAGGTCTGAGCCGGACTTTTTTCTTGCTCGACCAACCGAATTGCGCCTAACTTGACTGGCGCGTCAATAAAAAAACCCGTCAGGGGCTGACGAGATAAATCACTGGGAGATATCTGAATGAACGAACAAATCACTCACATGGCCAAGCAGGTTACAGCTGGCAAGCTGACCCGCCGCGAATTTATGGGGAAAGCTGCAGCACTTGGTGTGTCTGCTGCGATGGCCAGCACAATGTTTGCCGATGCTGCACGCGCGGCTGGCCCGAAAAAGGGCGGTGATCTGAAATTTGGCCTGCAGGGCGGGGAATCCACCAACTCGCTTGACCCGGCCACCTATGCCAGCTCGGTTCCGTTCCAGAACGGCAAGCAGTTCGGCGACCAACTGGTCGAGGTTGCGCCCGATGGATCGATCGAACCGCGCCTTGCAGAAAGCGTCGAAGGCAGCGCGGATGCCAGGGTCTGGACCTTCAAACTGCGTCAGGGCGTGGAATTCCACAACGGCAAGACCATGACCAGCGAAGACGTGCTGAAAACCATGGAGCGTCACTCGAACGAGGATTCCCAGTCCGGTGCTCTGGGCATCATGCGCGGCATCGAATCGATGAAGGCTGATGGCGACAATTTCCAGGTTACGCTGAATGAACCAAATGCCGACCTGCCCTATCTGATGGCGGACTATCACCTGATCATCCAGCCGGATGGCGGCATGGAAGATCCGGGCGCAGGGGTTGGCACCGGCCCTTACCAAGTGGAAGTCAACGAACCCGGCGTGCGCCACGTGTTCAAGAAATTCGCCAACCACTGGAGCGATTACGGCAATTTCGACAGCGTCGAAGTGGTTGTTATCAATGACGCTACCGCCCGGACCGCCGCGCTGCAATCCGGTCAGGTCCACGCGATCAACCGGGTTGAGCCCAAGATTGCTGATCTGCTGGGTCGCGCACCGAACCTGACTGTGCATTCAACCGCAGGCCGTGGCCACTATGTGTTTATCATGCATTGCGACACGGCACCGTTTGATAACAATGAACTGCGTTTGGCCCTGAAACACGCGATTAACCGTCAGGATCTGGTCGACAAGGTTCTGCGTGGCTATGGCTCGATTGGGAATGACATGCCGATCAACGCGGCCTACCCGCTGTTTGACGGTTCGATCCCGCAGCGTGAATTCAGCATCGAAAAAGCAGCTGAGCATTACAAGAAGTCGGGTCATGACGGCTCACCAATCATTCTGCAGGTCGCTGATGGCGCCTTCCCTGGTGCGGTGGACGCGGCCGCCCTGTTCCAGCAGACCGCGGCTCAGGCTGGTATCCCGCTGGAAATCAAGCGTGAACCCAACGATGGTTACTGGTCCGAGGTTTGGAACGTACAGCCGTTCTGCGCCTCGTACTGGGGTGGCCGTCCGGTGCAGGACCAGATGTATTCGACCGCGTATCTGTCGACCGCAGACTGGAACGACACGCGGTTCAAGGTTCCTGCCTTTGACGAGATGCTGTTTGCAGCCCGCGCCGAGCTGGACAATGACAAGCGCAAAGACATCTACAAACAGATGGGCATGATGGTCCGCGACGAAGGCGGCGTAATCTGCCCGATGTTCAATGATTTCGTCGAAGGTGTCAGCAATCAGCTGGAAGGTTGGGAAAGCGACCCGACCCAAGAGATGATGAACGGCAACATGTCCCGCAAGATGTGGTTCTCCTGATTAGGACCACGGATCATGCATCCTATCATCAAATTGGTTTCCCAGCGCCTTGCGCTGGGACTCCTATTGCTGTTTGGCGCTTCGGCCCTGATTTTTGGCCTGACCGAAGCCCTGCCCGGAGACGCCGCGCAAGCCGTCCTGGGACAGTCCGCAACTCCTGAGGCTCTTGCTAACTTACGTGAGGAAATGGGGCTGAACCGCCCTGCCCTGACCCGATACGCCGAATGGCTGGGCGGGATCGTTCAAGGCGATCTGGGCCAATCGATGACCAACAAACTGGATATCGCTGAAAGCATCGGCAAGCGCCTGGGCAACACGCTGTTCCTGGCTTGTGCCGCCGCCGTCGTCTCCGTACCACTCGCTATCTTCCTTGGCTTGTTGGCCGTCCGCTATCGCAACCGCATGCCGGACAAATTGATCTCGGCTGTGACCTTGACCACGGTTTCGATCCCCGAATTCCTGATCGGCTACGTGATTATCTATTTCGTTTCCGTAAAACTGGGCTGGTTTTCCTCGCTTGCGATGATCAACGATTCGATGTCCTTCGGTGAAAAGCTCTATGCAATCGCCTTGCCGGCCTTTGTGCTGACGCTGGTGGTATTGGCACAGATGATGCGGATGACCCGCGCCGCAATCCTAAACCTGATGCAGTCGGCCTATATCGAAACGGCTGAGCTGAAAGGTTTGTCCAGTTTTCAGGTCATCGCGCGACATGCCTTCCCCAACGCGATTTCGCCCATTGTCAACGTTGTTATGCTGAACCTGGCCTATCTGGTCGTGGGCGTCGTCGTGGTCGAAGTGGTGTTCGTTTACCCTGGCATGGGGCAATATCTTGTGGACTCGGTGACCAAGCGTGACGTGCCTGTGGTTCTGGCCTGCGGCGTTGTCTTCGCTGCGGTCTATATCGGGCTGAACATGGTTGCCGATATCGTGTCCATCCTTGCCAATCCAAGACTGAGGCACCCGAAATGATGAAGAATCTTCCTATTTCGGCCATGATCGGTCTGTTTTTCACCGGGCTGTACTTTTTCGTGGCGCTCGCCGCACCTCTGATCGCTCCTTACGGCATGGCCGAGGTGGTCGGTGATGTCTGGGAACCGTCCAGTGCCAAACACCTGTTGGGTACGGACAATATCGGGCGCGATCTGCTAACTCGCATGATCTATGGCGGGCGCACGACCATCTTTATCGCTGCTGCTGCCACAATCCTCAGCTTTGCCACCGGCACCACGCTGGGATTGCTGGCCGCTGTTCTTGGTGGCTGGGCCGATCAGGTCCTCAGCCGAGCGGTTGACCTGGTCATGTCGATCCCGACACTGATCCTGGCGCTGGTCATTCTGGCGATTGTCCCGGTGACTGTCCCGATCCTGATCCTGGTGATGGGCCTGCTGGATGCCACACGCCCCTATCGCCTGTCGCGATCTGTCGCTGTGGATATCAATGTGATGGACTATGTTGAGGCTGCCAAGCTGCGCGGTGAGGGTCGTATCTGGATCATCTTCCGGGAAATCCTGCCCAATGCTCTGTCGCCTCTGGTGGCCGAGTTCGGATTGCGGTTCATCTTTATGGTTCTGTTTATCTCGACCCTCTCGTTCCTGGGTCTGGGCGTCCAACCGCCGCTGGCGGATTGGGGTGGAATCGTGAAGGAAAACAAAGACGGTATCGTCTATGGCATCGGCGCGGCGCTATATCCGGCTGTTGCCATCGCGACCCTCGCCATCTCGGTCAACCTTGTTGCTGACTGGGTCCTGAACCGTACCACATCGCTGAAAGGAGGCCGGGGATGAGTGATACCCTTCTCAAGGTCCGCGACCTCAAAATCGGCGCGACCGTTTACCCGCCGGGAGAAAAACCCCATGATATCGAAATCGTGCACGGGGTCAGCTTTGACCTTGAACGCGGCAAGGTGCTGGGTTTGATCGGTGAATCCGGGGCCGGTAAATCCACCATTGGTCTGGCCTCAATGGCCTATGGCCGTGGTGGTGTTGAACTCACCGGCGGAGAAGTTTGGGTTAACGGGCGCGATATCCTGAAAACCCCGCATAGCGATATCCGTAATCTGCGCGGAGGCGAAGTAGCATATGTTTCGCAATCCGCCGCAGCATCGTTCAACCCAGCCAAGAAGATCATGGATCAGGTGATCGAAGCCGCGGTGGAGCACAAGAAGTTCTCTCGTAAAGAGGCCGAAGCCCGCGCGCGGGAACTGTTCGCCAAACTGGGGCTTCCCGATCCGGACAATATTGGTGATCGCTATCCGCACCAAGTTTCGGGCGGTCAGCTACAGCGGTGTATGACAGCACTGGCGCTTTGTCCTGAGCCTGATCTGGTGGTGTTCGACGAACCGACAACTGCGCTGGATGTGACCACCCAGATCGATGTTCTGATGGCCATTAAGGAAGCCATTCGTGATACCGGCGTTGCCGCGCTCTATATCACCCACGATCTGGCCGTCGTTGCACAAGTCAGCGACGACATCATGGTTCTGCGCATGGGTAACACGGTCGAGTACGGCAACACCGATCAGATCATCAACAACCCGCAGGAAGAGTATACCAAGGCGCTGGTCTCGGTCCGCTCCATCGAACATGAAGAAAAGAAGCCAACATCCGAACCAGTGCTGACAGTTGACGGGATCACTGCGCGCTATAAGGGGCTAAATTTCGACGTCCTGCACAACGTCAATGTCGAGCTCCATCCAGGTCAAACATTAGCGGTTGTGGGCGAATCCGGTTCTGGCAAGTCCACGCTGGCACGGGTGATCACCGGTCTGCTTCCGCCGCGCGATGGCGAGATCAATTTCGCCGGACGCAAGCTCAGTGGCGACCTGAAGGGCCGCAGCCGTGAAGACCTGCGCGAATTGCAGATGATCTATCAGATGGCAGACGTGGCAATGAACCCGCGTCAAACCGTTGGAACGATCATCGGGCGCCCGCTGGAGTTCTACTTCAACATGCGCGGCGCCGAAAAGCGCAAGCGGATCGTGGAACTGCTGGATGAGATCGAGCTGGGCGAGAAGTACATGGATCGCTATCCGGCGGAACTTTCTGGCGGCCAGAAACAGCGTGTTTGCATAGCGCGTTCATTGGCGGCCAAGCCTAAGATGATCATCTGTGATGAGGTCACCTCGGCGCTCGATCCGCTGGTGGCGGATGGTATCCTCAAACTGCTGCTGGACCTGCAGAAGATCGAGGATGTGGCCTATCTGTTCATCACCCACGATCTGGCAACGGTGCGCGCGATCAGCGACAGTATTGCGGTGATGTATCAGGGCCGAGTCGTCCGCTACGGCCCCAAGTCGCAGGTGCTGAGCCCACCGTTTGATGACTATACCGACCTACTGCTCAGCTCTGTCCCCGAAATGCATCTGGGCTGGCTGGAAGAGGTCGTCGCCCACCGCAAAATGGAAAGCGCCGGGAACTGATCCCGGCCCTTCCCGTAAGTTTATGAAATCCCGGCGCCATTCGATCAAGGTGTCGGGATTTTGCCATTCGGGGCGGGATCAGGCAGCCAGACCGCACCGAATCTTTTAGGGTCGGCTGAAGCAATCTGAAAAAGGGTCAGAGCATGGACCGCAAACTTCTCCTCATCATTCTGGACGGTGTTCCATGGCGCAATTTCCGTCGCTTGTTCGGCAATCTGGAAGGCTGGGTCGACACCGGCGAGGCGCGCGTTTGGAAGAAGCGCGCTGTGCTACCGTCAATCTCGGCAAGCTGCTATGCCTCGATCCATACCGGTGTAACACCGCAGGAGCATGGCTGTACCGGCAATGGCAACGTGTTCCGCCTGAGTCAGAAGGACATCTTCAGCCAAGTGCGCGAAGCCGGCGGCGTGACTGGGGCTGTGGCCCACAGCTTCTGGTCGCAATTCTTTAATCGCCATCCATTCGACTATGTCCGCGATGTTGAATATGACGAGCCCAACAGCAAAACGATCAATCATGGTCGGTTCCACACGATGACAGGCTATGGCAAAGCCAACCAGATGACGCCCTGTGACGTCGATCTGTTCGCAACGCTGACCAATCTCTGCCTACGCCATGGCTTGGACTATGGATTGCTGCATACCAGCACTTTGGACAGCATGGGTCATAGGTTCTTTCATGAATGTGAAGAGATGGACCATGCCTGTTTCGTGATGGACGAAATGCTGGCCCCGTTTATCCCGCGCTGGCGGCAGTTGGGTTACGACGTCATCGTCACCGCAGATCACGGCCAGGACGATCGTGGCCATCACGGTGGGCGTGGCGCATTGCAGCAGGAAACCGCGCTGTATTACTTCGGTGACGCCGAAGGCCCCGATGCGAATGCTGTGATCGACCAGCTACAGCTGGCGCCCACGATTCTGGGCCGTTTGGGTGCCCCGGTTGCCGAAACCATGAAGGGTCAGCCCTTCTTGAAGTAGGGGATCAGTCGTAAGGCCAGATCTGCTGGCCCAACGCCTCTATCGCCACCGAGATCCTCTCGAAGCTGTCCGCCGCACGTTTGACCATGGTGCGCGCCCGCAGATAGCCGTGCACAAGGCCGGATTCATTGATGCAATGAGCCTGCCCACCTGCAGCCCTGATCTGTTCGCAATAGATCGCACCATCATCACGTAAGGGATCACAATCTGCAGTTACCACCACGGTTGGGGGCAGCCCCGAGAAATCCGTGTCATGCAATGGAGCGAATGTCGGGTCGTTTTCCGGCACATCTCCACCACAGCGCACCTTCTCGTAAAAACTTACATCCTCCAGCGTCAGCAAAGGCGCATGGGCATGTTCCTTATAGGAACCACGGGACGAATCTCCGCCCAAGCCTGGATAGATGAGGACCTGACCAAGAAGATTGTCAAACTGCGTCCGTCCGTGCTGTGAAACTGCGGCGGCCAGATTTCCACCAGCGCTGTCGCCCGCCAGAACGAAAGGGTCCTGGAACTCTTGCACCGCCCAGTTGGTTGCCGCCCAACTATCGTTAAACTGGGCAGGATGAATATGTTCGGGGCTCAGGCGGTAATCCACGGCAATCACCCGATACCCAGTTTGTGCACAAAGTTCGGCACAGACATCGTCGTGACTGTCCAGCCCGCCGACGACAAACCCGCCTCCGTGGAAATAGATCACCGTCCGGCTTGGATTGCCTGCGGTGTAAATGCGAACAGGCACGCCATCGGCGCGCCTGTCTTCTGTTTCAACACCCATTGGGCGAGGTTGGCGAAAATCCTTGCACATTACGTCATAGACGCCGCGCTGATCTTCGATCGACAATTCGACCGCGTCATCAGGATAGCTTTCAGCCGTTCGTCTTATGAACGCCCAAGTTTCTTCATCAATCAGACGTTCATAGTCCATAGCCCCTCCGCGATCAGGCAGCCCACTCCCATGGCCGGGTGAACGATCCCAGCACTTTGCTGACATCGTCGTCCGAGGAACCGTTGGCGTCAAGCTGCGCGACAAGCCCGCGCTTTTTATCATCCAGAACCGAAACCACACGCGCAGCAACGCCTGCGTCTTCAAGCGCACCATTGTAGATGCGTGTGATCGCCTGCTTACGTAGCTCGGGCTTAAAGACTTTGCCCACTGCCGTCTTGGGCAGTTCGTCCAGAATAGTCATGTGCTTAGGTTGCGCGGCACGCTCGTGAACGTGAACTCTGCAGTATTCCATCAGCTCCTGCTCTGTCACACTGGCCCCAGAGACCAGTTCGACAAAGGCACAGGGCACTTCGCCCGCATGGGCGTCTGGTTGACCGATCGCACCGGCAAATGCCACGGCTTCATGCCCCAACAGCGCCTCTTCGATCTCGGCCGGGTCGATATTGTGCCCGCCGCGAATGATCAAATCCTTGGCACGACCGGTGATCCACAAATAGCCATCATCGTCAAACCGGCCCAAATCACCGGTGCGCAGATATTTGTCATAGTGGAACAGGCCCACGTTCTTTTCGACCTCTGTATACGTGTTGCCCGCAAATACGCCGGGGTTCGAGATACAGATCTCGCCAATCTGATCAGTTCCACATTCGGTCGGACCGTCGGGCCCATCCTGCAGGATTTTCACATCCGTATAAGGGAACGGAACGCCAATCGAACCGATCTTCTTTTCGCCATCCACCGGGTTGCACGACACAAGGCAGGTGGCTTCGGTCAGGCCATAGCCTTCGACTATAGTGACGCCGGTGGCCTCTTCAAAGCGACGGAACAGTTCAACCGGCAAAGGAGCCGAGCCTGAGAAGGCCGTTTTCACTGACGAGATATCAGCGTCGACAGGGCGCTGCATTTTGGCAGAGATCGCTGTCGGAACCGTGATGATAAAGCTGACTTTCCAACGCTCGATCAGTTTCCAGAAATTGTCGAAAACGCCATCCCCGCGATATCCTTGAGGCGTCGGGAAGACCACATGCGCACCCGAACTCACCGCAGCCATGACGATCACATGCACAGCAAAGACGTGGAACATGGGCAGTGGGCACATGACCACATCGTTTTCGTCGAACAACAAGGTGCCACCACACCAGCCATTATAGATCAGGCCGGAATATTTGTGTTGTGCAACCTTGGGCATGCCGGTTGTACCACCAGTATGGAAATAGCACGCAACACGGTCTGATTTACTGTCTTCGAATGTCAGTGTCTTGGGCTGTTTCGCCAGCTCTTTGCTGAAATTCAAATAGTCCGCATGAGCCAATTTAGCCTTGTCGCCCATTTTGGGACGCACAAGGGGCACGATCCACGATTTCGGAGGCGTCAGATAGCGATTCAGGTCGATTTCCAGAATTGTGTTCACACCGGGCGCGTGGCGTACGGCCTCTTCCACCTTCTGTGCAACATCGGCTTTGGGAAATGACTTTAGCGTCACAACAACCTTGGCTTTCGTCTCGCGCAAAATTGCTGCGATTTGCTCGGGCTCCAACAACGGGTTGATCGGGTTCACGATCCCTGCGACGGCCCCTCCCATGAGGGTCACCAGAGTTTCGTTGCAGTTGGGCAGCACATAGGCCACCACATCGTTTTCACCGATACCCAGAGATCTGAAAAGATTGGCGGCCTGATTGACCTTACCCAGCAGATCAGACCACGTCAGTGTCTCGGCCTTATCGGTTGGGCCGGAAAACAGCTGAAAGCTAATGGCCTTGTGGTCGGGGAACTTGCCCGCCGTTCGAGAAAGTAACTGATGAAAGGTTACCGGTACGTCTCGATCCTCCCACGGCATTTCATTTTCTATTCTTGCCTTATCGTCTAATCCCGCGAATGCCATTAGTTCCTCCCTGTACTTTTACTGCGTCACGCGCAGGCTCTCATCTAGGATGAAAGTAAAACCCGCTCATGTGCAAGTAAGGGCTTAACGGCAGAACAACCCAGAATGTAGAATGACGCTGGGGCGCAAAACAAAATATCTCGCCATCAGGTTACTCTGCTGCAACACCATCGGTAAATTGCAACCGTGCCAAACGCGCGTACAGCCCATCCTGCGATACCAGATCGTCATGCGTTCCCTGCGCAACGATCTGCCCGTTCTCCAGGACGATGATGCGGTCGGCTTTTTTCACGGTTGCCAATCTGTGCGCAACAATCAGCGTCGTCCGCCCTGCACGCAACCTGTCGACAGCCCCTTGCACAGCGCGCTCGCTTTCAGCGTCCAATGCCGATGTCGCCTCATCCAACAACAGGATCGGAGCATCGCGCAAAATGGCGCGGGCGATGGCGATCCGCTGTTTTTGTCCCCCGGACAGCATGACGCCTCGCTCTCCTACAAAGCTGTCATAGCCTTCGGGCAGCGTCGAGATGAATTCGTGGGCCGCAGCTGCGCGGGCTGCGTCTTCAACCTCGGCATCCGTCGCATCGAGCCGCCCAAATCGGATATTTTCGCGCGCCGATGCTGCGAATATCGTGGGATCCTGAGGCACAAGTGCCATATGACGGCGGAAATTGGAACGATCCAAATCTCGCAGGTCAATACCATCCAAACAAACGCGTCCCGAGTCAGGATCATAGAATCGCTGAATCATCTGGATCACGGTTGTTTTTCCGGCCCCCGAGGGGCCGACAAATGCGACGGTTTCCCCGGGGTTGACTGTCAGCGACAGTTCATTCAACGCCACGACATCCGGACGCGCCGGGTAGCGGAAAGTCACATCGTCGAACCGAATCTCGCCGCGCACGGGCGCGGGGAAAGCTTGCGCCTGGCCGGGATCGTTCACGGTGTCCTGAGCATTCAACAGCTCGACCAACCGCTCGGTCGCACCGGCCGCACGCTGCAATTCGCTCCAGATTTCGGACAGGGCCGCAACCGAACCGGCCATGATGATCGAATAGATCACGAACTGGATCAGAACGCCCTCGGTCATGACACCGTTGCGGACATCATTCGCCCCCATCCACAACACGCCCACGATTCCGGAAAACACCAGGAATATAACGATGACGGTCAGCACGGCCCGGGTCTGAATTCGGCGCAGCGAGACAGTATAGGACGTTTCGGTCATCTCACCGAACTGATTTCGGCTGGCCTGCTCATGGGTAAAGGCCTGAACGGTTTGAACTGCGCTCAGCGCTTCACCGGCGTTGCCCGATGAGGCTGCGATCCAGTCTTGGTTTTCCCGGCTAATAACCCGCAGGCGCCGCCCCAATACCAGTATCGGAACTACAACCAGCGGAATCAGCAGCAAGACCATCCCGGTCAGCTTGGCCGAGGTCAGCAGCATCAGCACAAGCCCGCCCAGAAACATCAACATATTGCGTAGAGCGATCGAGACTGACGAGCCCAGCACGGATTGAATCAGCGTGGTGTCGGTCGTGATCCGGCTCAGCACCTCACCCGTCATGATACGTTCATAGAATTCGGGGCTCATCCCGATGACGCGATCAAAAACGGCTTTGCGGATATCGGCGACAACGCGTTCGCCCAGGCGCG
This sequence comes from Ruegeria sp. YTSA105, assembly GCF_059610225.1. Lineage (NCBI taxonomy): Bacteria > Pseudomonadati > Pseudomonadota > Alphaproteobacteria > Rhodobacterales > Roseobacteraceae > Ruegeria > Ruegeria sp. YTSA105. The sequence goes on along the minus strand of NZ_JBXWNE010000005.1, from coordinate 116,625 downwards.
TAACAAGCGCGTAGCGGATACCTGTTCCGACGGCCAGAATCGCGGCGATGCCCAGCGCCGCCAGAAAGTACCAATCCAGTAGCTCTCCGTCTTCGATCCGAAAGTTGTCGACCACACGGCGGACAGCCAAAGGCAATGTCAGCGTCATGCTGGCGGTCAGAACCAAGGCCAAAGAGGCCCCAATCATTTGCAATCGATAAGGCTTCATGAATGGCCAGAGCGAAGCCAGAACACCGATCTTCCTGGACCTGGCCCGTTCCTCAGCCGCACCGGGTGCGGGTTTTGCTGCTGGACTGGCTGAGACGGGTTTTGCCATGTCAGGCCCTTACATCGTGTTCGAATTCCGGTATCCCGCTTCTTGGCGTCTACAACCCGCCGGGTCAAGCGGTGCAGCCGAATGGCCCAAACGAAAGGCTATTTGACGCAGACTTTTGGGGCTGATTTGGAGCGGGCGGCGGGAATCGAACCCGCTTCATCAGCTTGGAAGGCTGAGGTAATAGCCAGTATACGACGCCCGCTCAGCGGTGGCTGGTTTATGCCATGCCCAAGGTGTCGTCAAGCACAGTTCGCACGCGAAATTCAAAATCATATGACACCCGGGGACGGACCCCGGCGCATCGGTAATCCCGGGGTCGTTTCGGCAGCGCGCGGCATATTCAACGCGCGGCATTCGCCCATTCGCAAGTTTCAAGATCCGCCGAAATACGGATCATGGATGCCAGATTCTTACTGGAAGATTCGGCCAAGCCAATCAACTTCGCAGGATAGGTCGTTGCGGCGCTCAGCGCATCCTTCAGCGGGACACCGACATTTTTGACAAGGATGCGAACAGCCGTCGTCAGATCCAGGTCAGCCCCTGCCAGCGTTCCATTTTCAAGCGTCAGGCGGCCATCCGTTCTGGTAATACGGCGCCCTTCAAGGTTGAATTCGGCATCCTCTGTTCCGGCAACAGCCATGGCATCGCTGACCAGAAATATCCGGGCCGGGCCGGTCTTTGCCGCCCATGCCGCCCGCATGACCTCAGGGTGTACGTGTATACTGTCGGCAATCAGACCCGCAGACAAACCCGCATTGGCCAGCGCCGCCCCCACAAGACCAGGCTCGCGGTTTCCAAGCTGGCTCATGGCGTTGAACAGATGTGTGACACAGCGCGCGCCCGCCGCAGCATAACGTTGACAGGTCGCAAAATCCGCATCGCTATGACCCAGAGACACCAGAATTCCGGCCTCAGCCAAAGAGGTAACCTGTCGCTCAGACACAGCTTCTGGCGCCAGGGTTACTTTAAGGCAAGGCAATCGGCTGGCCGCGGCTATCAGGGTGGTCAGATCCTCTTCATCCATCGGGCGGATCAGCGCGGCGTCATGCGCCCCTTTTCGCGCCAACGAAAGATGCGGTCCCTCCAGATGCAGTCCAGCGACACCGGGAACACCGACATCCACAGCCTTGATCGCGGCCTCTATTGCCTGCTGGGTCTTGGCCGCAGTGTCGGTAATCAGGGTGGGCAAAAAGGATGCGACGCCAAGCTTTCTATGCGCTTGAGAAATGCGCTGGATAGTCTCGACAGAAGGATCATCGTTGAACATGACACTACCGCCGCCATTGACCTGTAGGTCCACAAATCCGGGGCAGAGAATATCACCGTTCAGATCGACCTGCTGCCCGGCGATTTTGGTTCCGTCTGCCGGGGTGATCTCGGACAAATTACCTTGGCGAAACACAACCGCCTGCCCCTCCAGCAGGTGTGTGCCGTCGAAATAGGCGCCGTTTCTGAATACAACCGTCTGAGAGGTCATACAGTTTCCGTAACTTTCTTAAGGTGACGCGGGGCATCAGGGTCAATTCCGCGATTGCAGGCGACCGATTCAACCATGCTGTAGAACGATGTGATGGTGCTGATGGGATCGGTCAGCCAATGGTCCGTTCTGACGACCGGCAGAGGCTGCGCCTGTTTCACCGCCGAGGTTGCGGCAAAAACGGTAGCCCCTTTTGCCGCCAACGCATCAGCCGCTTCTGCCGTTGTTTGTTCAGCGGCATCACCGGCGGCGAACACAATGGTTGGAAACCCTTCTTCAACGATTGAGACCGGCCCGTGCAGAACTTCGGCAGTCGAATAGCTCTCGGCGTGAATCTGGCAGGTCTCTTTGATCTTCAGCGCCGCTTCATTCGAGATCGCCAGCGACGGACCGCGACCTAAGGTAAACAGGGACCGGCCGGAAATCGCATTGGCGGCCGGGGTCCAGTCGCATTGGGCAGCCTTCCCAAGATACCCGGGCAGTGACCATATGGCCTGCTTCAGCTCTGCCTCATCCGCGATTTCCGCCAGCAACCACAGCCCCGCCACCAGAGACGTCACAAAGGTCTTGGTTGCTGCCACACTCAATTCCGGTCCCGCATGAAGAGGCAGGACGGCATCCGTGGCATCTGCAAGGTGGGATTCCGTATTGTTCGTAATGGCGACCGTCACGGCACCAGATCGTTTCAGCGCGCGCGTCATGCCAACGATGTCCGGGCTTTGTCCAGATTGCGACACCGATATGCTCAATGCACCCTGCGCCCGAAGCTCGGCACCATAGATCGAGTTGACCGAAGGCCCGACCGAGGCAACAGGAAGATTCAGCAACAGTTCGCATGCATATTTCAGATAGGTGCAGGCGTGATCCGAAGATCCTCGCGCCACCGAGACCAGAAAACGCGGGTCTGCGTCGCGCGCCAACTGGGCAGCGTGGCGGATATTGTCAGCCCCATTGCTTAGCAATCGGTCTACGGCATCAGGAATTTCCAGTATTTCCTGACGCATCTTAGAGAGTTCTACGGACATCTAGTTCCGTCCTTTCCGGTTACAACCGCAATTCAGCAACAAAATCATACGCATCGCCGCGATAAAGCGAGCGTGTCAGTTCGGCGACGCGTCCGTTTCTGAGAAAAGAAACACGTTCAATATTCAGCCCAGCGGCTCCCTCGGGAACATCAAGCAGTTCAGCCTCACGCGCGGCCAAATTCAGGGCCGAGATCTTCTGAACCGCCCGAACAGGACGGCGGCCCAGCCGATCCAAGACCTCGTACAGAGAGGTGGTCACTTCGATCGGGTTGGGCAAGATATCCAAAGGCAACGCCGCTTTTTCCAGCGCCAGCGGGCGGCCATCGGCTTCGCGCAATCGGTAGATACGAGAGATTTGCTCACCCTCGGACAAGCTCAAGGCGGCAATCTCTTCTTGGGTCGGCGCAAAGACCCCCCGCTCCAGCCATTTCGACGCGGTTTTCATTCCACGGCTGGACATGTCTTCGGTGAAGGATGTCAGATGCGTCAGCGATTGTTCGACCCGTGGCATGCGCTCGCGGATGAACGAGCCCGAGCCCTGACGCTGTTCGATCACGCCCTCCTGGACAAGCTCTTGAATCGCCTTTCGCACGGTGACGCGCGAAAGGTCCGTGATCTCGACAAGTTCTCTCTCGGAAGGAAGCGACGATTTGGGGGGCAGAACACCCGTATCAATGCCCTCCTGCAGCCTTCGCCGCAGTTGGACATATCTCGGCCCATTATCAGCGGTCAGCCAGGAATCCGAACGCAGAAAATCAGCAATGCTCATGTTCGACCTCCTTTGCCAAGGCGAGCGCCCCGTCGAGCGGTTCTCCTAACGGCGCGCGCAGGTCGGATTGCATGTTTTCGGGCAGATACGACGCGTATTGACCACCAATACCGCCCGTCAGGCACAGCGCGGTTCCCGGGTTCCACCCCAAATGCGTGGCGGTATCCGCCAGATAGGCAGCACCTGCCCGCATGATTTGTTGCGCAACCACGTCGTCATCTTGGGCAGCCATGGTCACTTTTGGTGCAATCGCACCAAACTGCGCAGGGTCTGCAGCCCCCGCAAAGCGAACGATCCCGGCAGGTCCGTCATGCTCGGACAGCAAAGTGGTCAAAAGGTCCGAACGGGCCTGCGTTCCATCAAACGCACGCAATGCCAAGGACAATGCCATCCTTCCAACCCACTGGGCCGAGGCTTCATCCCCCAAGACCGAGCCCCAGCCACCGGCAAAGCGCATGTCTCTACCAGTTTGTCTGGCCAGAAATGAGCCTGTACCACAATGGGCAATCAGCCCGTCCTGCGCACCCAGCGCCCCGCGCAAGGCTGCGGGACGATCATCCTCTATCCGGGCGTGCTTTAGACCAAGCGCATCCCTCAAACGAGTTGCGATCGCCTGATCCGTGACCCCAGCCAAACCAACAAAGGCAGGACTTGCCAACAAGCCCTCAACCCCGATGCCAAGCTTGCCAGACAGCCGGTCTAACCCCAGCTTTATCTGTGAAACGCCAGCCTGAAAATCAGTCGAGACGTTTGCAGCGCCAACTTCAACGCTGTGAGCGATTCCAGCAACTTCACAGGCCACACGACAGCGCGTTCCACCGCCATCAATGGCCAGCACAGCATTATTCAGGGACTCAGTCATGACAATACCAATACAATACCTATTTCGATTAGAAAAGCCTCGTTTTATGCTATTTTCGCCAATATCTCGATTTTTCCTTTAAAATCAGCACCCAAATAATACCGAAAAGAAAATGTTGGACAGGTGGTATTAAATAGGTATTGTAATCGGGAAACCTGGGAGGGGATTCTCTTGACGCTGCCGTCAACCGAACAACTGCACCGCGACGCCGCCAGCCTGAGCCGCGAAGACCTGACAGGGTCGGCGCTGTTGCTGGCCGAGGGGCAGATCGCTGCGGCAGCGGCGGTGCGCTCGGCCACACAGGCTATTGCATTGGGCGCCGCTGCGATGGCCAGGACGCTCCGGTCGGGCGGCATGTTGCACTATGTTGCGGCAGGCTCGTCCGGTTTGATGGCGGCGGCTGACGCGCAAGAGCTGGGCGGAACATTCTCGATCACGCCAGACCAGTTGCGAATCCATATGGCTGGTGGTCTTCCGACGGGTGTCGAGATGCCGGGTGATTCCGAAGACGCCGACGGTGACCTGCGTGAAGCGCTGAACAGTTTGTCAGCCCGGGACACGGTGATCGCCGTATCCGCAAGCGGGTCGACCCCCTACACGATGACAGCCGCAAGCATCGCCCGTGCAAAAGGCGCGACCTTGATCGGCATCGCCAATAACGCCAACAGTCCCCTGCTGACACAGACCAACATCCCGATCCTGCTAGCCACCCCGCCCGAACTGATTTCGGGATCAACGCGGATGGGCGCGGGAACGGCGCAAAAGATCGCTTTGAATATGCTGTCGTCGCTGATGGCGCTGGACCTTGGCCACGTACATGGCGGCATGATGGTCAACCTGCGCGCGGACAATGACAAACTGCGCGCCCGCGCGGCCGGAATCGTAACCCGCATTGCCGAGGTGGACACAGACGCAGCAAAGCGCGCACTGGAAGCAACACGCGGTGATGTGAAGCCCGCCGTGCTTGTCGCCGCAAAAGGTGTTTCGGCATCCGAAGCCACCGAACGCCTACGAACATCAGACGGAATCCTAACGGCCGCACTGGCCATAGAATAATAACCATCAATCGGGAGAATATGGATGACCAAGAATAGCTTGAAACTTGCTCTGCTGGGCACGACGCTGATGGCGTCGGCTGCCTATGCGGAAGATGTGACCCTGACCATCGAAAGCTGGCGAAATGACGACCTGACCCTATGGCAGGACCAGATCATCCCTGCGTTTGAGGCCAAACACCCCGGCATCAAAGTGCAATTCACACCCTCGGCCCCAGCGGAATACAACGCCGTACTGAATTCGAAACTGGATGCGGGTTCGGCGGGTGACCTGATCACCTGTCGCCCGTTCGACGCATCGCTGGCCCTGTATGAGGCCGGTCATCTGAGCGACCTGTCCGGTGTCGAAGCGATGAACAACTTCTCGGATGTCGCCAAGTCGGCCTGGCAAACGGATGACGGCTCGGCCAGTTTCTGCGTTCCGATGGCGTCGGTGATCCACGGGTTCATCTATAACAAGGACGCGTTTGCCGAACTGGGTATCGAAGTTCCCACAACCGAGGACGAGTTCTTTGCCGCCCTCGACAAGATCAAGGAAGACGGCACTTATATCCCGATGGCGATGGGCACCAACGACCAGTGGGAAGCCGCCACTATGGGTTATAACAACATCGGTCCGAACTATTGGAAAGGCGAAGAGGGCCGCCAGGCGCTGATCGCGGGCGAGCAAAAGCTGACCGATGAAGCCTGGACCGCCCCCTATGCCACCCTGGCCCGTTGGGGCGCTTATCTGGGTGACGGATATGAGGCGCAGACTTATCCCGACAGCCAGAACATCTTTACCCTGGGTCGCGCAGCCGTCTACCCTGCGGGATCCTGGGAAATTTCGGGCTTCAATGCGCAGGCCGATTTCGAAATGGGCGCCTTTAAGCCGCCAGTCCAGAATGCGGGCGATACCTGCTATATCTCGGACCACACCGACATTGGCATTGGTATGAATGCGGCCACCGCGAATCCCGAAGCTGCCGAGACGTTCCTGGCCTGGGTCGCAAGCCCGGAATTCGCCGAAATCTTCGGCAACGCCCTGCCTGGCTTCTTCCCGCTCTCGAACACTCCGGTCGAGCTGCAGGACCCGCTGGCCAAGGAAATCGTAGGCTGGCGCGAAGAGTGTGAATCGACCATCCGCTCGACCTATCAAATCCTGTCGCGTGGTACACCGAACCTTGAAAACGATACCTGGGGCGCTTCTGTTGCTGCCATCAAAGGTGCAAAATCCCCCGAGGAACTGGGTGTCGAACTGCAGGAAGGCCTGGCCTCCTGGTACGCTCCGCATCAATAAGCTGATCTATACCCGGGCGGTGCCGACCGCCCGGGTAACTCCGACACCCCTTTGAAAGCAATCCCATGACCCGCCCCCGCATCCGCTGGCATATCGTTGTATTTCTGGCACCTGCCGTACTCGTCTATACCGCTGTGATGATTTTCCCGCTGTTCAACACACTGCGCCTTGCACTGTATACAGAGGTTGATCAGGCTCGCGTGTTTGTCGGATTGCAGAATTTCCGGACCCTGTTTTTCGATCCCAACTGGTCGGATCAATTCTGGAATGCTCTGGGTAATAATTTTTGGTTCTTCCTGATCCATATGTTGGTTCAGAACCCGATCGGCATCGCGCTGGCCGCCCTTCTCAGCCACCCCCGCCTACGGTTTGCCGCCCTGTATCGCTCGGCGATCTTTATTCCTACGATCCTCAGCTTTGTGATCGTGGGCTTTGCCTGGAAACTGATCCTGTCGCCGATCTGGGGCATTGCGCCTTCGATGCTGGATGCTGTTGGGCTTAAGTCCCTCTTTGCACCGTGGCTGGGCAAAGAGGAATACGCACTGACCACGCTGGCGCTGATCTCGGTCTGGCAGTTCGTAGGCATCCCGATGATGCTGATCTATGCCGCCCTGCTGACCATCCCCGAAGAAATCCTTGAGGCCGGAGAGATCGACGGCATCACCGGGGCCTCGGCCTTCTGGAAGATCAAACTACCGCTGATCCTGCCCTCGATCGGGATCATCTCGATCCTGACCTTTGTGGGAAATTTCAACGCATTCGACCTGATCTATGCCTCACAAGGCGCGCTGGCGGGGCCGGATTTCTCAACCGATATTCTGGGCACCTTCATGTACCGCACCTTCTTTGGCTTCCAGTTGCAGCTGGGCGATCCGCATATGGGGTCCGCCATCGCCGGGGCCATGTTCGCAATCATCCTGGTGGGCGTCTGTATCTATCTGTTCGGCATCCAGACCCGGATGCGCCGGTATCAACTGTGAGGGCCAAGTGATGAACAAAGCACGCCATAACCCCCTCAACACCGTAGCGATGCACGCTGGGCTGATCCTGTATACGCTGATCGCTCTGTTCCCGGTCTTTGTGATCCTGATCAACAGCTTCAAAACCCGCCGGTCGATCTTTCGCGAACCGCTGGCCCTGCCCAACGCAGACAGTTTTTCGCTGATCGGCTATGAGACGGTGATGAAGCAGGGGGATTTCTTCCTTTACTTTCAGAACTCGATGATCGTCACCGTGGCGTCGTTGTTCTTTATCCTGCTGTTCGGTGCCATGGCGGCCTATGCGCTGTCCGAGTACCAGTTCAAAGGCAACCTGCTGATGGGCCTGTATCTGGCACTGGGGATCATGATTCCGATCCGCATAGGCACTGTCGCAATCCTCGAGATGATGGTGGCGACCGGGCTGGTCAACTCGCTCTGGGCACTGATCCTGGTCTATACGGCACAGGGTTTGCCGCTGGCAGTGTTCATCCTGTCCGAATTCATGCGGCAGGTCAGTGACGATCTGAAAAACGCCGGGCGCATCGACGGGCTGTCGGAATATACGATCTTCTTCCGACTGGTGCTGCCACTGGTGCGGCCCGCCATGGCGACGGTGGCGGTGTTCAACATGATCCCGATCTGGAACGACCTTTGGTTCCCGCTGATCCTAGCCCCCGCTGAGGAGACCAAGACCCTGACGCTGGGCAGCCAGGTCTTTATCGGTCAATTTGTCACCGACTGGAACGCGGTCCTGTCAGCCTTGTCGATGGCAATCCTGCCGGTCCTGGTTCTCTATGTCATATTCTCACGCCAGCTGATCCGCGGCATCACGTCAGGGGCCGTCAAATGACACGTGTTCTGATCGCAGGTCTTGGCAATATGGGGTTCAGCCACGCGCTGGCCCATCACCATCACCCCGACGCCCAAATCGTGGCGTTGGTGAACCGCTCGGGGCACGTTGAGTACCCTGATCTTGCCGAATACCCGGCCTATTCCGATTTCGAAACCGCGCTGGCCGAAACAAACCCGGATCTAGTCGTGATCGCCACCTATTCCGACAGCCATGCGGATTATGCCTGTGCGGCGATGGAAGCCGGGGCGCATGTCTTTGTAGAGAAACCGCTGGCCACCAATGTCGCTGATGCGCGGCGCGTGGTCGAAACCGCCATCCGACTGAACCGCAAGCTGGTTGTTGGCTACATCCTGCGCCACCACCCCTCGTGGGTGCGGCTGATTGCCGAGGCCCGCAACCTGGGTGGGCCTTATGTATTCCGCCTGAACCTGAACCAACAATCCAACGGTGCGGAATGGGAGACGCATAAAGCGTTGATGCAGACCACCTCGCCCATCGTGGATTGCGGCGTTCACTATGTCGATGTGATGTGCCAGATCACTGATGCCCGGCCCGTCCGTGTCCACGGAATGGGTCTGCGGCTGTCCGATGAGATCGCGCCCGACATGTACAATTACGGGCAGTTTCAGGTGGTTTTCAATGACGGCTCGGTCGGCTGGTATGAGGCCGGCTGGGGCCCGATGATGTCGGAAACCGCATTCTTCGTGAAAGATATAGTGTCGCCCAACGGTTCGGTCTCGATCACCGACGGGAACAAGGGCGCCTCGGCGGATATTGACGGCCACACAAAGGTTGGCGGTCTGCTAGTCCACACACCGCAAGCCGACCACACAATCGACATGCCCGGTGAACCCGGTCACCAGGAACTCTGCGATGCCGAACAGGGCTATATGCTGCGCGCCATCGCCGAAGACATAGACCTGACGCGTCATATGAATGACGCTGTCCAATCCCTTGCCATTTGCCTGGCCGCAGATGAAAGCATCCGCACTGGCCAGCCCGTTTCCTTTGAGGAGCAAGCGACATGACCGCCCTGACGCTGAACAAAATCAATAAATCCTTCGGCAATGTGCATGTTCTGAAGGACATCACGCTTGAGGTCGAAGACGGCGAGTTTGTCGTCTTTGTCGGCCCCTCAGGCTGCGGCAAATCCACCCTGTTGCGGGTGATTGCGGGGCTCGAGGATGCATCGTCCGGTGAGATCAACATTGGCGGGCAGCAGGTCAATCTGGTGCCGCCATCCAAGCGCGGCATTGCGATGGTATTCCAAAGCTATGCGCTCTATCCCCACCTCAGCGTTCGGGGCAATATGACCCTTGCACTGAAGCAGGAAAAGCAGCCCAAATCGGAAATCGAAGGCCGCGTGGCCAAAGCCAGCCGGATGCTGAACCTCGAGCCCTATCTGGATCGCTTCCCCTCGGAATTGTCGGGCGGTCAGCGTCAGCGGGTTGCCATTGGCCGCGCCATCGTGCGCGAACCCAAACTGTTCCTGTTTGATGAGCCTCTGTCCAATCTGGATGCCGCGCTGCGGATGAACACACGGATCGAGATCGCCAACCTGCACCGCGCGCTGGACGCCTCGATGATCTATGTCACCCATGACCAGACCGAGGCGATGACGCTCGCCGACAAGATCGTAGTCCTGCGCGACGGTCGGGTGGAACAGATCGGCAGCCCGATGGAGCTGTATAACAACCCCGCCAACCAGTTCGTGGCCGGGTTCCTCGGCTCACCGTCAATGAATTTCCTGCCGCAGGGGCTGCTGAACGAAAGTGGTCAGAACACGATCGGCATCCGGCCCGAGGACCTGTTTGTTGCAGATGACGGACCACTCACCGCGCGTGTCAGCCATGTCGAAAAGTTGGGCGGAGACACAAATGTCATCGCGCAGATCAATGAACACGCCATAACCGCCCGGCTGTTTGGCCAGCATGCGATATCCGAAGGGCAGGAATTGCGTTTCGCCTATTCTCCGGACAAGGCCTATCGGTTCACTGCGGACGGTGAGCGCCTTACCTGACCGCTTTTCCTGGCAAAAAACCAATAAAAACAAGATGTCATCAGCCCGTTTTGACGGACTGATCCAATCGGCGTATCCTAACGCATCCAAAGTTTATCTGTTTCCTGAGTATCCCGGCACCATTGTTAATGGTGCTGTTATTACCCTGTCACAAATGCCCCCTAAATCCGTTTCATCGACTTTTCACAGACAGCCAGGAGCAATCCATGAAAGACGTTGACCCTACCACACTTTCCGCCGACGATTGGGACGAGCTGCATTTCCCCCGCCCCGAAGAAAACGACTTTGACCGCGTTGTCGAAAGCGCAATTTCCCGCCGTGGATTTCTGGCGGGTGTCGTGGCCTTTGGCTCTGGCGCGGCTGCGATGGGTACTGGCCTACTTGGTTCGACCTCGGCGCAGGCACAGGCAGCATCCCGGTTCGCCTTCACCCCGATTGCCGCACAAACTGATGGCACCGTCCATGTGCCTGAAGGGTTTGAGTGGAAAATCTTGATGCGCTGGGGCGATCCGCTGTTTTCGGATGCCGATGGCTATGACATCGCCGAGGGAGGTCCGGTCGAGAGCTCGGACCGAATATTTGGCGAGAATACAGACGGGATGCATACATTCACGTTCCAGGGCCACCAGCTGATCGCGATCAATCACGAATATCCCAACGGCAAGATCAACCTGCCCGCTGCGCAGGAAGGTGTTCCGGCCAGTGCTGACGACGTGCGCAAACTGCAGAACCTGCAGGGTGTGACCGTGATGGAAATCACCGAAGGCCCCGAAGGTTGGTCCGTGGTCAAGGACAGCCCGTTCAACCGGCGCATCCACCACAACACTGAGATGAACATCGTCGGCCCCGCTGCCGGCCACGACCTGCTGAAGACCGAGGCCGACCCGACCGGCACAACCTCGCTGGGCACCATGAACAACTGTGGTGCAGGCAAGACGCCCTGGGGCACGTATCTGACCTGCGAAGAGAACTTTAACGGCTATTTCGGGTCCAGCGACGAAAACGCCAGCTATGATCAGAAGGTCGCGGACGGCTTCAAGCGCTATGGTGTCAAAGCCGAGAGCTGGAACGGCTACGAACTGTTCGATCCGCGGTTCGACACCTCTCAAAATCCCAATGAGCCGCACCGGGTAGGCTGGATCGTCGAAATCGACCCGACCAAACCGGACAGCACCCCGGTCAAACACACTGGTCTGGGTCGCTTCAAGCATGAGAATGCCGAGGTGACTCTGGCCGCTGATGGCCGCGTGGTTGTCTATATGGGTGATGATGAGCGGGGCGAGTATCTGTACAAATTCGTCTCGAACGGCACCTATCAGCCCGGCGGCGAAACCCAGAATCTGTTGAACGACGGCACGCTTTATGTGGCGAAATTCGATGACGACATGACAGGCACCTGGCTGCCGCTGACGCCGGATGCAACCGGCATGGATGCGGCGGATATTGTGATCTTCACCCGATTGGCGGCATCCAAGGCGGGTGGCACGACCATGGATCGCCCTGAATGGGTGGCGTCCAGCCCGGTAGCGGTCGAAGCCTATTGCTGCCTAACCAACAACAAGAACCGCGGCGTGAAACCAAATGCCGGGGGAGACGACACGTCGACCAATGGCCCCAACCCGCGTGAGGCCAATAAATATGGCCAGATCGTTCGCTGGAAACCGGACAACGACGACCACGCAGCCGACGCGTTCGTCTGGGATCTCTATGTCATGGCGGGTAATCCGACAGTGCATTCTGACGCCCGCGCCGGATCGGCCAATGTGAACGAGGGCAACCTGTTCAACTCACCCGACGGAATGACCATTGACTCGACTGGTCTGGTCTGGATCCAGACCGACGGCAACGACGACAACGAAGAAGACTTTGCAGGCCACGGCAACAACCAGATGCTGGTCGGCGATCCGGTCACGGGCGAAATCGCCCGCTTCATGACCGGTCCAAACGGGTGTGAGGTCACGGGGCTGGCTTGGTCCAGCGATCTGCGCACCATGTTTGTCGGCATTCAGCATCCCGGCAGCGAATGGCCGGATGGAGGCACACCGCGCTCGTCGGTGATCACGATCAAGCGCACCGACAACGGGCTGGTCGGTTAAGCTGTTCCAGATTGTCCCCGGTCCTATGGGTCGGGGACGTCTATTCCTCAGATATCCTTACCCGGCGGCTCCAACGGTCCGCCCGGAGCCATCAGGTGGCGCTCGGACAGCCAGGGGTTAAGCTCCAAAGCACGTGACAGTGCCGCACGGGCTTCATCAATCCGATTCAAGCCAAGCAGCGTCAGGGCGCGCCCGCTGATCGCAGCGACATGGTTCGGAGACAGCTCGATCGCCTTGTCCAGATCCGGCAACGCAGATGCGAAATCCTGGCTAAGATAATATGCAAAGGCGCGCTGATTGTACCCCTCGGCATAATGCGGGCAGTATTCGATGAGCTTGTCAAACTCCTCGATGGCGCCTCGAAGGTCCCAGCCACTGCGGCGGGTCATGCCCCGGTCCAGCACGGCCTGCGCAACAGCGTCGGGCGCATCGGTCCAGAACTCCCATAACTGATTGGAAAATGTCTGGGCTTCGGCCTCGTTTCCAACATCCTGAATTTGCGCGATTACGGCCGAGATGCTTTCAGTATGATCCGGCGAGGACGGGCATTCTTCAGACCAGGCGACACCTGGAAGGGCCGCCAACACTAGCAGAGGGAACACAAAACGCTTCATACGCGTATGGTGACGCGCTTGCGCAATTCGTCAACCCACCCTGTCCAAAGCGCCTGAAACAACGGTTTCCTTAACTGCCTCCATCGCCACAAAGGTCGAGGTATTCGCCACATGCGGAAGCGAGGATATCTTCTCAGCCAAAACGGCGCGGTATTCCGACATTGAACCAGTGCGGATTTTCAGCAGATAGTCGAAATTCGACGCGATCATATGGGCTTGCTCGATTTCGGGCACCTTGCGGACTGCGGCGTTAAACTCGGCCAGTGCCTTCTCTCTTGTGTCTGTCAGGCGCACCTCGACAAAAGCCACATGGTCCAGCCCCAGTCGGATCGGGTCCAGTAGAGCGCGATACCCGGTGATCACCCCGCTAACCTCAAGTCGCTTTAGACGCGCCTGGGTTGGGGATTTCGACAGCCCGATCCGCCGCGCAAGGTCGGCAACTGATATGCGCCCATCCTCTGAGAGAATCGCCAAGATCGCTCGATCAAACCGATCCAAATCCGGAAAGTTCATTTGCACGGCATTATCCCCTAAATACAGTCCATCCGACCAGATGAATTAAAAAATACGGCAATCGTCCTGAGAAATCGACATTATATTCAACAAAAGCCTGGAGGATTCATGTCACACAGCCTGAGCACCCATATCGACAGCCAAACCTACGCTGATCAAACCGCCGTTCTCGACAATCTTATCGATCATGCCGCGCTGTCTGAAACTGATCGAGCCCAAATCTGTGCGGCAGCCGCCCAGCTTGTGCGTGATATTCGATCCAGTACATCGCCGGGCATGATGGAGGTGTTTCTGGCCGAATATGGCCTGTCCACCGATGAGGGCGTGGCGCTGATGTGTCTGGCCGAAGCGCTGCTGCGCGTGCCGGATGCCGACACGATCGATGCTCTCATCGAAGACAAGATCGCGCCGTCCGACTGGGGCAAGCATCTTGGGCAATCCTCCTCGCCGCTGGTGAATGCCTCGACCTGGGCGCTGATGCTGACCGGTAAAGTTCTCGACGACGGCAAGCCCTCGCCTGTCAGTGCCCTGCGAGGTGCGATCAAAAGACTGGGTGAACCGGTTATCCGCACGGCCGTCGGGCGCGCAATGAAGGAAATGGGCCGTCAGTTCGTGCTGGGCGAGACCATCCAGTCGGCCATGGAACGTGCCAGCGGGATGGAGGCCAAGGGCTATACCTATTCCTACGATATGCTGGGTGAAGCCGCACGGACCGAGGCCGACGCGGCCCGATATCATTTGTCTTATTCCCGTGCCATCACCGCCATTGCAGAGGCCTGCACCCATGATGACATTCGGGCTAATCCGGGCATCTCGGTCAAGCTGTCGGCGCTGCACCCCCGGTATGAGCTGGCCCAAGAACAGCGTGTGATGGCCGAGCTTGTCCCCCGCCTGCGCGCCCTGTGCCTTTTGGCCAAAGCCGCTGGCATGGGCCTGAATATCGACGCCGAAGAGGCCGACCGCCTGTCGCTGTCCCTGCAGGTCATCGAAGCGGTGATGGCCGAGCCTGCACTCGCAGGATGGGACGGGTTCGGAATTGTGGTTCAGGCCTATGGTCCGCGTGCTGGAATCGCACTGGACGCGCTCTATGGAATGGCCGAGCGTTATGACCGCAAACTGATGGTGCGGCTGGTCAAAGGCGCCTATTGGGATACCGAGATCAAGCGCGCTCAGGTAGAAGGCGTCGAGGGTTTTCCGGTGTTTACCAGCAAGGCCGTGACCGATGTCTCCTATATCGCCAATGCGCGAAAATTGCTGGGTATGACCGACCGGATTTACCCGCAGTTCGCCACCCATAACGCCCATACGGTCAGCGCCATTCTTCAGATGGCCACTGATCAGCCTTTCGAATTCCAGCGCCTGCACGGCATGGGGGAAACCCTGCACCATCTGGTTAAGGACGCAAACAACACACGCTGCCGCATATACGCGCCTGTCGGGGCCCATCGTGACTTGCTGGCCTACCTGGTGCGGCGACTGCTTGAGAATGGTGCGAACTCTTCATTCGTGAACCAAATCGTGGATGATACTGTTCCCCCGGAGGAGGTTGCAGCCGATCCGTTTCTCACTCTCTTCGAACCGGCACGCGCCATTCCAACCGGACCCGAACTGTTTCAACCCGAGCGGCCCAATTCGCAGGGGTTTGACTTGCGGCACATTCCCACTTTGGACCGGGTCAATGCCGCGCGGGAGGCGTTTCGGACGCATCACTGGTATGCGCGCCCGTTGTTGTCCGGCGATGCGCGGCCCGATGACGATCAGCCCATCGTCAACCCAGCACAGTCGCGGGATCGCCCCGGTGCTGTTGCCCCGGCCAGCGCACAAGATGTCGAGCTTGCTTTGACTGCAGCCACCCCCTGGCAGGTAGTGGCAGATCAACGCTCGCAGGTTCTGAATGCCGCCGCCGACCTTTACGAGACCCATTTCGGTGAGCTTTTCGCCCTGCTGGCCCGTGAGGCTGGTAAGTCCCTGCCCGATGCAGTCGCCGAACTGCGCGAGGCGGTAGATTTCCTGCGCTATTATGCGGCGAATATACCCGACGCAGAACCAGCGGGTGTGTTCACCTGCATCAGCCCGTGGAACTTTCCGCTGGCCATTTTCACCGGTCAAATATCCGCCGCTTTGGCCACTGGGAATGCGGTATTGGCAAAGCCCGCACCGCAGACACCATTGATCGCGCATCGCGCCGTTGAATTGCTGCACGAGGCCGGAGTGCCACGCAGCGCGCTACAGTTGCTGCCGGGCGGTCCATCGGTGGGCGCAGCCCTGACCTCGGACCCGAGGGTGTCGGGAGTGGCCTTTACCGGCTCGACCGGGACCGCCCTGAAAATCCGTGCGGCCATGGCCGGAAACTTGCGACCGGGAACGCCTCTGATCGCGGAAACCGGTGGCTTGAATGCGATGATCGTGGACAGCACCGCCCTGCCCGAACAGGCGGTTCAGTCGATCATCGAAAGCGCATTCCAATCAGCGGGACAAAGGTGCTCGGCGTTGCGCTGTCTTTATGTCCAAGAAGACATTGCCGATGATCTTCTGACCATGCTGACAGGGGCCATGGACGCGCTGCTGGTTGGCGATCCCTGGTTGATTTCAACCGATTGCGGCCCCGTGATCGACGAAGATGCCCGCCTTGGAATCGCTGATCACATCGCATTGGCACGGTCCGAAGGGCGTGTCCTGAAAGAGATGTCCGTCCCTGGCGACGGCACGTTCATCGCCCCAACCCTTATCGAAATCCCCGGCATTGCCGAGTTGGAGCGCGAGGTGTTTGGCCCCGTCCTGCATGTAGTGCGGTTCAATTCCTCGGAGTTGGATCAGATCATCGCCGATATCAACGCCACAGGATATGGGCTGACCTTTGGCCTGCACACACGGATCGACGACCGCGTTCAGCACATCACCGAAGCTGTTCATGCCGGAAACATCTACGTCAATCGCAACCAGATCGGCGCCATAGTTGGATCGCAACCCTTTGGCGGCGAGGGTCTGTCGGGGACCGGCCCAAAGGCGGGCGGGCCGAACTACCTGACCCGTTTCTGCGCCCCGGACCGGCAGGTCAGTCCCGAGCAATGGTCCACCGATATGACCGATCTACCATTGCCAGAAGGAAAATCTGCTGAGATCAAGGCGCGGTTGCTGCCCGGTCCGACGGGTGAATCGAACCGCCTGAGTGAATTCTCACGCGCACCGCTATTGTGTATGGGTCCCGGAGTTGAAGCCGCACAAGCGCAGGCAAACGCGGTCAAAGCACTGGGCGGGCGGGCTATCACTGCTATCGGCGCGTTAAACCTGCACCGGCTTGAAATCCTGGCTGGCTTCTCGGGCGTATTGTGGTGGGGCGACGACGCAACCGGCCAGGATATCGAGCGTCATCTGTCCCGGCGTGCAGGCCCAATCATCCCTCTGATCCCCGGCCAGCCAGATCGCACCCGCGTTCTGGGAGAACGACATGTCTGTGTCGACACCACTGCTGCGGGTGGGAATGCCGCATTGCTGGGGGGTGCGGCCTAAACAGGCCTTGACGCTGGGCAGCCAACCGCCCAGCGTCGCACCATGTTTCCAATTCGTGACCATAACCCTTCGGGACGCACACCGTATGTCATCTATCTGTTGATGGCTGCAAATATCCTGATTTTCCTCAGCTATGTGGGAAGCATGGAGAACCAGCGGCTGATCACCCAGCTGTATACCGACTATGCGGTGGTGCCCGCCCGGATTACGGACGGCTATACGCTTGAGACCCTCGTGACCTCGATGTTCCTGCATGGCGGCTGGATGCATCTGGCAGGAAACATGCTGTTCCTGTGGATCTTCGGCGACAACCTCGAAGACGAAATGGGCCACCTGCCCTTTCTACTGTTCTATCTTGCCGCCGGTATCGGGGCCGGTCTGATCCACGTCGTCACAGCGCCACAATCTCTGGTCCCTACGATTGGTGCGTCTGGCGCAATAGCTGGCGTCATGGGTGGCTATTTGTTGATGTTCCCCAAAGCGCGCGTGGACATCCTGCTTGTTCTGGTGATCTATTTCCGTGTCTTCTCGATCCCGGCGTTTGTCATGCTAGGCGTGTGGCTGGGTATGCAGTTCATTGGGAGCCTGTCCAGCAACCCCGACGAGGGCGGCGTCGCCTATTGGGCCCATACCGGGGGCTTCCTTGTTGGTTTGCTCTTGTGCATACCCCTTTGGTTGCGGCGCGGTGCGAGTGACTATTGGAACCGCACCCATGGGCATCCGCCCCATCCAGAGCACGAATACAAGCTGTCACAATCCCGCATCCCCCGCATCCCGCGCCGGTAAGCGCCCACCGCTGAGCAAGGTAACCTCTTGCGCGGCGGCTTGTACCAATCGGCCCAATTCCGGCGCGCGTTCAGTGCTGAACCGGGCGGTAGGGCCAGATACGGAAATGCCCGCACAGGGTTCCCCCCGGTCGTTGAAGATGGCCGCACCGATGCATGACATCCCCTCGTATCGTTCCTCCCGATCATGCGACCACCCGCGGGCCCGGGTCTGATCCAGATCGCTTTGCAGTGCATCGCCGGGCACCAGTGTTTGAGGCGTAAAGACCTTTGTGTCCAACGTGCCCAGCGCTTTGATCAATGCAGCCTCGTTCAACGCGGCCAAGATCGCCTTACCGGTGCCCGAGGCATACATCGGTGTCCGCGCGCCCGGTGGAAAAAAGGCCCGGATCGGATTGGCCGTTTCGACCTGCCCCACAAACACCACTTCGGCCCCGTCCGGAACGGCCAGATTCGCCGTTTCGCCGCTATCCTGCATCAGCCGGCGTAAAATGGGCCTTCCGATTTCGATAACACCATTACGGCGTAGAAAGGACGCTCCGGTGCGATAGGTCTCGATCCCGATCATCCATTCTTGACGCTCTTCATCAAAGGCGACGAAACCGTGCTTCTGCAGCGTCACCAGAATTCGGTGTGTTGTGGCCGTGGGCACATCAACTTCGCGCGCCAAATCGCTGAGTGCTGCGCGTTCCAGACTGGCTACTGTGGTCAAAACGCTAAGCGCCCGATCCAGCGATTGCATGGTCCCGGCCGAGCTTTCCTTGAACAGCGATTTTGGTCTGCCGCGTGGCCTTTTCTGCGTTTCCATCCCAGGCATTTCCTTTCAGCTGTCCAAAGTTTCTCGCGTCCGGATTTCTTGTACGTAAAAATGAAAAACGGAAAAGTATAATATATCAGTAGCTTAATATTTACCTTCAATAAATGAAAATATTTTTCAAGAAAATTGCGTAATGCAGCTTTTTCCCGGACACTTATCTCCAAAGCAGAGGAACAAGCCATGTCGAACCAAAACCCGGTTTTCATTCCCGGCCCGACCAACATACCTGATAGATTGCGCCTGGCCATGCAGGTCCAGACGCAGGATCATCGCGCGCCGGACTTTGTCCAGACATTTGCACCCGTACTGGAAGACACCAAGAAGGTCTTTGATACCGCTGCGGCCCAGATCGTTACCTTTCCCGCTAGCGGCACAGGTGGATGGGAGGCTGCAATCACCAACACGCTCAGCCCCGGTGATAAGGTCCTGATAGCGCGCTATGGCGTTTTCAGCCACCGCTGGATTGATCTGTGCACACGTCACGGGCTTGACGTTCAGGTCATCGACTGCCCTTGGGGCAGCGGCGCTCCCGCTGACCAATTTCAGACGGTTCTGACTGGGGACAAAGAGCATGAAATTCGCGCCGTTCTGGTCACTCATAATGAAACGGCGACAGGGGTGCTTTCGGATATCGGGGCTGTAAGGCGGGCGATGGATGCCGCCAATCACCCGGCGCTTTTGATGGTGGACTGCGTCAGCTCTTTGGCCTCTGTACCGTTCGAGTTCGACCGCTGGGGCGTCGACATCGCGGTTTCGGGATCGCAGAAGGGATTCATGCTGGCCACTGGCATGGCCATCCTTTGCGTCAGCCAGAAAGCGCTGGACGCGATGGAAACCGCAGAGCTGCACCGGACCTTTTTCGATTTCCGGGATATGATGGCGGCCAATGCGACCGGAGGGTTTCCCTATACACCACCTCTGCAACTGATCTACGGGCTGCGTGAAAGCCTGAAGATGCTGTTTGAAGAAGGCTTACCGAATGTTTACGCCCGTCATCATCGGCTTGCCGAGGGCGTCCGACGCGCCGTCGATGCTTGGGGGCTGGAACTGGTTGCTCAATCGCCAGACCTTTACTCGGACACGGTCAGCGCAATCTACGTGCCCGAAGGGTTCGACAGCAACATTCTGACCGACCATGCCTTTAACACCTACGGGATGTCCTTTGGTGTTGGCTTGGGCCAGTTGCACGGCAAGGCGTTCCGTATTGGGCATCTGGGCAGTCTGACAGATGCGATGGTCCTGTCCGGACTCTGTACGATCGAGATGGCAATGGCCGATCTAAGCTATCCGATCACGTTGGGCTCTGGCGTCGCAGCAGCCCAGGAACACTTTCGCGCCACACCCGGCAACCGAACCGAGGCCGCGGCGTAAGGAGAATGACAATGTTGGATCACCCCTCTGCCGCGGATCTGACGATCGAGGACATGCGTGTCGCGCATGATCGGATCAAACCGCATATCCGCCGAACTCCGGTCATGGCTTCGGACCACCTGAATGACCTGACCGGCGCGCAGCTGTTCTTCAAATGCGAAAATTTCCAAGAAGCCGGGGCCTTTAAGGTGCGTGGGGCCTGCAACGCTGTATTCGGCCTTGCAGACCATTTGATGCCCAAGGGTGTCTGCACGCATTCCAGCGGCAACCACGCCTTGTCTTTGTCTTATGCGGCCGGTCGCCGCGGCATTCCGTGCAACGTGGTCATGCCGCGCACAGCACCGCAGGCCAAGAAGGATGCAGTTCGCCGATATGGCGGAACAATCACCGAATGTGACCCTTCGACAAGCTCGCGCGAAGCAACATTTGCCGAGGTTCAGGCCCGAACCGGTGGCGAATTTGTTCACCCCTATAACGACCCGCGTGTGATTACCGGTCAGGCCACCTGCTCCGCCGAACTGCTGGAACAGACTGGTGGTATGGACGCCGTTATCGCGCCCATCGGCGGTGGCGGCATGATTTCAGGCACCTGTCTGACGGTTTCGAACCTTGCGCCCGAGACCGCAATTTATGCAGCGGAACCGGAACAGGCGGATGACGCTTACCGGTCCTTCAAGGCCGGTCATATCATCGCAGATGACGCCCCCAAGACAGTCGCGGATGGGCTGCTGGTGCCCCTGAAAGAAAACACCTGGCATTTCGTATCCAACCACGTGACCGATATTTTTACCGCCTCGGAAGAGGAAATCATCGAAGCGATGAAACTGACCTGGAAGCACCTGCGCGTGGTGATGGAGCCGTCTTCGGCGGTTCCTCTGGCAACCATTTTGAAGAACCCAGAGGTTTTCCGAGGCAAGCGCATTGGCGTCATCGTGACCGGTGGCAATGTAGACCTGGACAAACTGCCCTGGCTGAAAGGGTAAGGAGAAACAACATGAACAAGACCGTAAATTTTGAAGACCTCGAAGTCGGCTTCGACATCCCCGCCGCGATCGGCATGGACGAAAGCGAGATACAGACGCCTTGCCTGATCCTTGATCTGGACGCGCTAGAGAGCAACATCCGAAAGATGGGCGATTTCGCAAAGGCCCATGGGATGCGCCATCGTGTTCATGGCAAGATGCACAAATCGGTCGATGTGGCCAAGCTGCAGGAACGGTTGGGCGGTTCGGTCGGCGTCTGCTGTCAGAAAGTGTCGGAAGCCGAGGTATTTGCCCGTGGCGGCATTACGGACATCCTTGTATCCAACCAGGTGCGCGACCCGGTCAAGATTGACCGACTGGCACGGCTGCCCAATTTCGGCGCACGTATCATTGTCTGCGTGGACGATATCGACAATATCTCCGACCTTTCGGCTGCCGCTTCGCGTCACGGTACAGAACTGGAAGTGTTCATCGAGATCGACTGCGGCGCAGGGCGCTGTGGTGTAACCACGACACCGGCGGTCATCGAGATTGCCAAAGCTGTGCAAGCAGCGCCAAATCTGAAATTCACCGGCATTCAGGCCTATCAGGGTGCGATGCAACATCTCGACACCTATGAGGCCCGTAAAGAGAAGCTGGATGTAGCCATTGCCATGGTCAAAGACGCTGTCGCCGGGTTGAAAACAGAAGGGATCGAGTGCGAACTGGTTTCGGGCGGCGGCACCGGTTCCTATTACTTCGAAAGTAACTCGGGCGTTTACAACGAATTGCAATGCGGCTCTTACGCCTTCATGGACGCGGATTATGGGCGGATTCTGGATCAGAACGGCCAGCGGATTGATCAGGGAGAATGGGAAAATGCGCTATTCATCCTGACCAGCGTCATGAGCCACGCCAAAGCAGACAAGGCCATCTGCGACGCCGGCCTCAAGGCGCAGTCGGTCGATAGCGGCCTGCCCTTTGTGTTCGGGCGTGATGATGTCGAATACCTCAAGTGCTCGGACGAGCATGGGGTTATCGGGGATCCAGACGGCGTACTGAAGGTCAATGACAAGCTGCGGTTGGTGCCGGGCCACTGTGACCCCACCTGCAATGTCCATGATTGGTATGTGGGCGTACGGGGCGGCAAAGTCGAAGCCCTGTGGCCGGTCTCGGCCCGCGGGAAAGCCTATTGAGATGAGGGATGTTATGAAAAGCGACGGCCTGCTGATTGTAGGCGAAGATCTGTGCGAGAAACTGGTAGGACGCCAGCAGGCCTTTGACGCTGTACAGGCTGTGTTCGGTGCGATGGCTAAAGGTGGCGCGTGGAACTTTCCCGTTATCCGCGAGGCTTTGGGCCATGCCGACGCTCTCTATGGGTTCAAATCGGGATTTGACCGCGACGGTCAGGTGCTGGGCCTCAAATCCGGTGGATACTGGCCGGGCAATGCGGCGAAGGGCCTGACCAACCACCAATCCACGGTGTTTCTGTTCGACCCCGATACCGGGCGATTGTCCGCGCTTGTCGGGGGCAATTACCTGACAGCGGTGCGCACAGCGGCCTCTTCGGCGGTTTCGATCGCGCATCTGGCGCGGCAAGACGCAAGAGTACTTGGTATGGTCGGGGCCGGACATCAGTCAACTTTCCAGCTGCGGGCGGCGGCGGAACAGCGCGACTTCGAAAAGGTCATTGCCTGGAACCCGCATCCCGACATGCTGCCCCGCCTTGCAGCTGTGGCCACTGAGGTTGGGTTGGAATTCGAGGCCGTCAGCCAACAGGAGCTTGGCGCACAGGCGGATGTGATCATCACCATCACCTCGGCTTTTGAGCCGCTCTTGATGAAAGACTGGATCAAGCCCGGCACGCATCTGGCTTGCATGGGCACCGACACCAAAGGCAAACAGGAGGTTGACGCGGATCTCGTCGCTGCGGCGACTGTCTTTACCGACGAGGTCGCCCAGTCCGTGACAATCGGCGAGGCCCAACATGCCATCAACCTTGGCGCCTTGACCGAGGATGCAATCGCGCCCATCGGCGCCGTCATCAATGGTGACCACCCCGGTCGGACAAGCGACGATCAGATCACTCTGTTTGATGGAACCGGGGTCGGGTTGCAGGATCTTGCAGTCGCCTCAGTCGCTGCACGATTGGCTGAAGAGGCGGATCTAGCCCAGCGCGCGACCCTCTGAAACGAAAAAGCGCGCCTCAATCGGGCGCGCTTGCTTGACCTGTCTGTTGCTGGCTCAGCCCCGGATGACCTTGGAAAACTGATCAAAGATGGGCTCGTTGGAACAGATGACCTCGCCGTCCTCCAGCACGTTACCTTCCGGGTTCAAAGCCTGCACAAAGCCACCGGCCTCTTTCACGATGATGATCCCGGCGGCAACATCCCAGGCATTCAGACGGCGTTCCCAAAAGCCTTCATACCGGCCAGCAGCAACATAAGCCATGTCCAGCGCTGCCGCGCCCCACCGACGTACACCGGCGCAGACTGGCATCAGACGTGCCAGATCCTGCAGGGTCGCTGGCAAGTCAGACCGTCCGCCAAAAGGCAGCCCGGTCGAAAAGATCGACTCGATCATGCGGTGACGACCCGAAACGCGGATACGGGTGTCGTTCATCCATGCGCCTTCGCCATTTTCTGCAAAGAACATCTCGTCCTTGGCGGCGTCATAGATCACACCGGCAACAATTTTGCCTTTATGTTCCAACGCGATCGAGATCGCCCAGTGCGGTAGGCCGTGCAGAAAATTCGTGGTGCCATCCAGCGGATCCACAATCCAGCGGCGGGTGGGATCTTCGCCGGCAATCTCGCCGCCCTCTTCGGCCAGCCAGCCATAGGTCGGGCGCGCGCCAAGCAGTTCCTCTTTCAGGATCGCCTCGGCTGCAATGTCTGCCTTGGACACAAAGTCCCCGGCGCCTTTCATCGACACCTGAAGGTTCTCGACTTCACGAAAATCCTTGACCAGTGAACGCCCCGCTTTGCGCGCGGCTTTGATCATGATGTTGAGGTTTGCACTGCCAACCATTGTCCAAAGGCTCCTGTCCGGTCAAACCGCGCGTATACTGGGGCAATGCGCCCTTGCCAAGAGGAATGATACGCATAGCAGACCCGCGTTTTGTGCCTATTGCTCCTGCAGCTTGCGCGCCTCGGTTTTGGCCAGCTTGATCAGCTCTTGCACAAAGGGTTTCTCAAGGTCCTCGGTGCGCACTGCAGCATAAAGGCGACGGGTAATGCCCGCCTTAGTCAGCGGGCGGGTAACATAGTCGGAATTATACTTCACCTCACGCACGACCCAGTCCGGCAGCACAGATATCCCCCGGTTCGACGCGACCAGCAAAAGGATCACTGCGGTCAGCTCAACCTGCCGGATCGCAGCCGGTTCAACCCGCGCAGGGATCAGCAGCTGGCTGAATACATCCAACCGTGTCCGTTCGACCGGATAGGTAATCAGGGTCTGGCCGCGAAAATCTTCGGCCTCAATGAACTCTTTCTGGGCAAGCGGGTGTGTCGAAGCCGCGACAAACACCGCGTCATAGTCAAAGAGTTCGATGAATTCGACACCGGGCAGATCTTCTGGGTCCGAGGAAACGACCAGATCGACCTCTTCTTTTTGCAAAGCCGGCAAGGCATCAAAGGCCAGGCCGGGGCGGATATCGACATCCACATCGCCCCAGGATTTACGAAAGGATTCCAGCACCGGGAACAGCCACTCAAAACAGGCGTGGCATTCAATGGCGATATGCATACGGCCCGTGCGCCCGTCGCGCAAAGAAGAGAACTCCTGCTGTGTCGCCTCGACCTGCGGCAGGATCTGCTCGGCCAGGCGTAACAGCCGCAAACCGGCCGCCGAAAGTTTCATCGGTTTGGACCGGCGCAAGAACAATTCGACCCCGGCCTGATCCTCTAGGCCTTTGATTTGATGGCTCAACGCGGATTGAGTGATGTTCAGTTGATCTGCGGCACGGGCAAGCCCGCCACATTCATGGATCGCCTTGATCGTACGCAGGTGGCGGAATTCGATATGCATTGCGTGGAACTCATGTTGTTCTTGAATAATATGAGTTTGTCTCACAATGCGTAAGCTGGCACAAGGGTCAGAGATTTCACCCGTGAGGCCGAGATGACAAGACCAGAAGTTTCATTTGAATTTTTCCCGCCACAGACGCTTGAGGCTTCATTCCGCCTTTGGGATACGGTGCAAACACTGGCACCGCTTGAACCGCGCTTTGTTTCTGTCACCTATGGCGCGGGGGGCACCACGCGCGAGCTGACGCGCGATGCGGTGGCCACATTGCACAAGTCCTCTGGCCTGCCTGTTGCTGCACATCTGACTTGTGTGGATGCGTCACGTCAGGAAACACTGGAAATCGCAGATACCTTTGCTCGGGCGGGCGTGGAGAACATCGTCGCATTGCGCGGCGATCCACCCAAGGGTCAGGATCGGTTCGCGCCGCACCCGGATGGGTTCGCGGACTCGGTCGAATTGATCGAAGCGCTGGCAGAAACCGAGATGTTCAGCATCCGTGTTGGCGCCTATCCGGACAAACACCCGGAAGCACAGGATTTTGCCGCTGATATCGACTGGCTAAAGGCCAAGCTGGACGCGGGTGCCGACGAAGCGCTGACACAGTTCTTCTTTGAGGCCGAGACCTTTTTCCGTTTCCGCGATGCCTGTGAAAAGGCAGGGATCGACAAGCCCATCGTTCCGGGCATCCTGCCGATCGAAAACTGGAAAGGGGCGCGCAACTTTGCCCGCAGATGCGGGACACATATTCCGGATTGGATCGAGAATGCCTTTGAGAAGGCCATTCGTGACGACCGCGAAGACCTGCTGGCCACCGCATTGTGCACAGAACTTTGTTCAGACCTGATCGAGGGCGGGGTGGACAAGCTCCACTTTTACACCCTGAACCGGCCGGAACTGACCCGGGATGTGTGCTTTGCCCTTGGCGTCACACCAAAGGCCGAGCTTCAGAACGTCGCTTGATATCCGCTTGTTTCAGACTGTGCACCCGAGGCCAAAACCCCGGGTGTTTTTGCGGAATAAGTTGGGATTACCCTGTCTGACTGGGCCACTTGAACAATCCAGCTGCAGCCTTAATCATTGTCGCGATAAACCGTTCAATTCTGTTACAAATTTGACTTTAGCAACCGCCCATTCATTGTGGGGCCGTATAGTTTGTTTATGAGTGAATTTAGTATGGAACCTTTTGACAAGGTTAGTGCCCGCGCCAATGCCTTCGGCACACTTGGTCTGGCTCAAAGCGCCAGTTCAGATGACATTCGAGAAGCCTGGCGCAACATCGCATTCGAAGCCCACCCCGACAAGAATGGCGGAGACGGTGCGGCCTTGGCCAACGCCAAGGCGGCCTATGATTTGCTGCGCAGCGAGGGGCTGGCCAGGAAAGGTCTGGCGGGCTCGGCGGCGGGGAAACCACGCCGCCCCCGATTGCGCAAACGCGTTATTCAGCTGGAAACCCAAGATATTGATGCCTGTCGTGCAATGTTGAATACGGCGCTGCCCCACTTGCAGGACACCCCGGTGGACAGTCAAGATGCGGATCGCCTGCAAGATGCTGACCACATTCCGGACGCTGTCGGCTTGCATGGCCGCAACCTGACTTATTTCATTTCCGCACCTGTCTGCGAAGGTGCTAACCGCGTCGCATTGCCGACGAGTGTTCTCGCTGGCTCCAAGCGCGTCAAGACAGAGATTCTGAGCTTTCAGTCCAAAGATGCGGGCACTGGCGAAGTTGTCGTACCCGTTGCGCTTGCGACCAAGAAATTTCCGGGCGCCCGCAGCGTGCGGATCAGATTCAACGCCGACCAGCAAACGCAGGATGAGTACTGGTTGGCCGGATGACAAACAAAAAGCCCGGCAAATCAATGCCGGGCTTTGCATCCGTTGCAGAACTCTCAGTTTGCGACCGGGCCTTCGGAGGTAAACTTCGGGATCACGCTGCTGGAGGCCCCGTCGGCCTCGATGCCCGGCCAGTTTCCTTCAGCCAGATTGATATTGCCGGGAATATCTTCTTCAAAGAACCCGACAACCACATCGGTAATGTTCAGATACAGCTTGTCATCAACAATCCGCCACAGGTTCGGGTTCGCAGGCACCTTGCCACCGCGTGACACGCCATAGGCGCAGTGACCGTCATATTGCGGCGCATAATAAGCAGGGTTTTCCAAGAACTTGTCCCGGTTCTCTTCGGTCGAGAATGCCCAGGTAACGCCGTTGTATTCGGCCGTAATATCTGACCTTCCGCGGACGGCTTCGGGCTGTGATTGACCGACAGCAACCTGATCCAGACTGCGATAGGCAACCACGTCATATCCCGACACCGCATAGCCGGTGCCGTCCACATACTGATCACCTGCAAGGGCAGGCATGGCAAATGCCAAGGTCGCAGCTAAGGTCCAGGCAAGTCGTTTCATAAGGGCGGTCCTTTTTTATTGGATGGGTGATCGGCCCGGAATACGGGGCTGTGCAGAGAATAGGTGATTCCTCGATCGAACGCAGTCCCGCTCGCGTCGCTGTGACATCGAATGAGAAAACGTGAAGTCTTTTGCACTGAATGTTACAAAATCTTCCCAACGGGCAGGGTTGGACTTTGCCCTTTGCAATATTAGCTGTTGAAGCGAACGGATAATTCACCCGAACTTTGCTGAGAAAGGCAAGAAATGAGCGAGCAATCGACCTATACGCCCCCGATGGTCTGGACATGGGATAGCCAAAACGGCGGACAATTCGCTAATATCAATCGCCCGATTGCGGGGGCAACTCATGACAAGGATTTGCCTGCTGGGCGCCATCCTCTGCAGCTCTATTCGCTTGCCACTCCGAACGGGGTAAAAGTAACAGTCATGCTGGAAGAGCTTCTGGCGCTAGGCCATGAAGAGGCCGAGTATAACGCTTGGCTGATCAACATCGGCGAGGGAGATCAGTTTAGTTCGGGCTTTGTAGAGGCCAACCCGAACTCGAAGATCCCTGCCCTGTGGGATCGGTCCGGTGAAAAACCTGTGCGCGTGTTCGAAAGTGCCTCGATTCTGTTTCACCTGGCTGAAAGGTTCAACGCTTTCCTACCCGAATCCGGGCCCGAACGGACAGAGGTGATGAACTGGGTTTTCTGGCAAATGGGCAGTGCACCATATCTGGGTGGTGGGTTTGGCCATTTCTACGCCTATGCGCCCGAGAAATGGGAATATCCCATCAACCGCTTTGCCATGGAAACCAAGCGGCAGCTGGATGTTCTGGATCGGGAGCTGTCCGAGAAAACCTATATCGCAGGCGAGGATTACTCTATCGCCGATATCGCGATCTGGTCCTGGTACGGACAACTGGTTCTTGGGCGCCTGTACAGCGCAGCCGAGTTCCTGGACGTCGAATCCTACAAGAACGTCATGCGCTGGGCCAAGGAGATTGACGGCCGTCCCGCCGTGAAACGCGGTCGCATGGTCAATCGTGCCTTCGGCGAAAAGCATACACAGCTTCACGAACGCCACGAGGCCGGCGACTTTGAAACGCGTACACAGGACAAGCTGGAGCCGGCAGCCGAGTAAACAAACCGGGCTTCGCGGATCAATCTGCGAAGCCCCATTCCGCCATTACTTAAGCAAAGGCGGTTTGTCCGGATCGCGCCCAGGAGCGATATGCGCATTCACACGTGCCTCAGGCTGCGGCAGATCGTACCGCAAACCCACCCGCGCCAAAGACGCTGCGGCCGTGTCACTTGATTTGAAAAAACCTACGTCCATTGCCCCAGCTTCGACCCCGGAAAAGGTAAGCGCTTCAGACGCGGCCTTAGCCAGAGCTGCCTCTGCCCCTTCGACGGCATCGACAAATCCCAGCAAATGCCCGAAACCACCTTCAGCCGTTTTGGTGCTGACCAGATAGGCGGCTCGCGCCAACCCAATGGCCGTAGCCAGCTTGGCGTCCAAAGCTGTCAGCAGTTCGTCGGGCAAACCCGATGGAGCCAGGAACTCGGACAGGTGCTGTTGCACCTCTTCGGGACCATGCTGCAAAGTTTCCACCAACCAGCCCAATGCCTCGGGCGGGATCAACATCGAGGACGGGGCAACTTCAAGGTTCAACCCCAGCCCGATCCCCTGCCCCGACAACATAGACGATAAAACCCGCCCCGACAGCGCAACATAGGGCACCGGGCGGTCTGCGAAGCGGGCCAGCCGGTCTTCACGATCGAAAGCCAGCACAAAACGCCCGTCTGCCACGTCGAACAATTCGGGCGAAATATTCTCGTTCTTTGCCTCTTCCGTCAGCATCAGGAACAGCTCACTGTCAGCCAGCCGTTCAAAGAAACGCAGACGGGCGGCATCATCCTGCGGAGCGGCCTCAGCCGCGGCATGGGCGGCGTCCAGAGCCGAAATCTCAGTCATTCAGAACCTCTTGCACCCGTGCGCGCAAAACCGGCAACAGATCGGCTTCGAACCACGGGTTTTTCTTCATCCATGCCGTATTCCGCCAGGACGGATGAGGCAAGGCAAAGACCCGCGGCGCATAGTCCCGCCAGTTGCGCACGGTTTCGGTGACTGACCCACGTGACTTCAGGTGATATCTATGGGCGTGCCCCCCGACAAGAATGGTCAACGGCACAGGCCCAAGATCCGCCATGACCCGAACATGCCAAGTCTGACCGCATACTGGCGGAGGAGGCAAATCTGCCTTGCGCGCATCATAGCCGGGAAAGCAAAACGCCATTGGAACGATCGAGACACGTGAACGGTCATAAAACAGCTCCTCATCAACACCCAACCACGCCCGAAGTCGATCACCGGAAGGGTCGGTAAAAGGGCGACCCGACGCATGCACTCGTGCCCCCGGAGCCTGACCACAGACTAAAATGGGCGTGTCTTTGCGGAACCAGACAATGGGTCTTGGTTCATGCGCGGTTTCAGTTGCCGCAAATCGGTCAGCACAAATACGGCAGGCCTCTATTTCTTTTTCGAGTGGGTTCATGAGATCGCAATCAGTGCCGCATCAGATGGTTGGTGTTCTGAAAGCAAGATAGGTAACACACATCCAGACGCCAACAGATGCAAAAGTCACATTACCAAAAACGACCCCCGGAACGCATTGATCATTTGTTTCATAATTCGACATAATGTGGCCTATATGGCGCCGTAGAGGTACCGTTCTTTCGCCGATCCGAACGGCGCAACAACAAGATAAACCCGCAGGCCTTGGATGCTTGAGTTTGAAAATGTCAGCAAGTCCTTTTGGACCGGGACGCGCCGAAAGGTGATTCTGGACAGAGTGTCTTTTCGCGTCGAACTTGGCACATCCATCGGTATTCTGGCCCCGAACGGTACCGGGAAAACCACCCTGATCAACATGATGGCCGGACTAGAGAAACCCGACGAAGGGGTCATTCGCAAATCCTGCCGCGTCTCTTTTCCGATGGGATTTACCGGCGGAGTTTCAAACAAGCTGTCGGCTCTGGAGAACTCGCGCTATATCGCCAAGATCTATGGTATGGACCCGGACTATGTCGAGGCATATTGCAGTTGGCTGTGTGGCCTGGGTGAATATTTCAATCAACCGCTGGCGACCTATTCATCCGGTATGCGGTCGCGGTTCACATTCGCGTTGATGCTGGCTCTGGATTTCGACATGTACCTCATCGACGAAGGGATGCCGGCCACAACGGATGTTGAATTCAACAAAAAGGCAGGCGACATTCTGCAGGAACGGCTGCGCACAACAACACTGGTCATCGTCTCTCACAACCCGGCCCTGCTTGAAAAATTCGCGCGTCAGGCGGCGGTATTAGTGGATGGTCAGCTTCACTTGTTCGAAACCTTGGAAGAGGCAAAGCAGTTATATGACTACCAAACCCAGGGCTGATAAATACAACTGGCGCCGCAAACGGCGGTCTGCGGGAAATGCCGAAACGCGCGAAGACGCGATCTCGCGTATTCGCCAGGCCACAAAGGCGCCCGGCCCAGAAAATGAACCGCCAGTAGGGACCGAGATCGACGCTATCAAACGCGAAGGACTGACCGGCCGCCAACTGCGGGTGGCACGTCGTCTTGCCCAGAAAAACGGTCTTGCGGCGACTTCGGACTATGATGCAGTTCGGTTGTTGCGCAAAAAGGGAATTGATCCGTTTGAACGCTCCAGTCTGCTGAACCTTGCCTCGGAAAAGAAAACTTCGGACGAGCAGACGAATGATCGCATCACGATCCACCTGCCCCAGACCGTGAAAGATGCACCAGAGAACTTGCCCGGGCCCGAGATGAGCCCGGCCGAGCGGCGTGAACGTGAAATCGGACAGATTCAGAGGGACATCGCCCGCCGCCGCCGTCGCAAACTGTTCGCTCTGTTTGCACGGCTTGCGGCCTTTGTCCTGCTACCTACCTTTGTCGTGGGTCTCTATTTCTATCGGATCGCGACCCCAATGTACGCCAGCAACTCTGCCTTTCTGATCCTTCAGGCGGATGGGGGCGCAGGCTCTATCGGAGGGCTTCTGGCAGGGACCCAATTTGCGACCACGCAGGATTCGGTTGCCACCCAGGAGTTTCTGGAATCGAAAGATGCGCTTGAACTTTTGGACACAGAGGCCGGTTTCGCTGATGTGTTCAAACAGGACTGGATCGACCCCATTCAGCGATTATCCCCGGACGCCAGTCTCGAAGAGGCTTACAAGCTGTACAAACGCATGATCACGGTCGGATATGACCCGACCGATGGCCTGATCCGGATGGAGGTGGCGACACCTGACCCCCAGACTTCGGCCGCGTTTTCACGAGAACTGATTTCCTATGCCGAGCAACGGGTAAACGCGCTGACCGAAAAGAAACGCGAAGACCAGATGAAAGATGCCCGGGAAGGGTTTGTAAGCGCTCAGGAAGAACGCAAGAAAGCTCAGGAAGACCTGATCGAGCTTCAGCTGCAAGGCGCAATCCTTGACCCTGAAAGCGTCATTGCCGGGTTGCGGGGCCGCATAAACGAAATCGAGACGCTTATTCAGGACAAAGAACTGCAGCTTGCAGCCTTGTTGGACAATCGCCGCCCAAACAAAGCCAAGGTGGATGGCGCACAGGCCGATATCGCACGGCTTACGGTTGTGCTGGAGGAATTGAACGCCGAAATGCTGGATGTCTCTGCCGGCGAGAATTCGCTGGCCAGGCTGAGTGTTCGGATTCAGATGGCACAGGCCGATCTGGCCGCTCGGGATATGATCCTGCAATCAGCTATGCAGCATATGGAGACAACCAGGACCGAAGCCAATCGTCAGGTTCGGTATCTGACGGTTTCCGTCAATCCTGTTCCCAGTCAGGAACCCAGCTATCCGCGCAAGTTCGAAAATACGATTTTGGCTTTCCTGTTGTTTGCTGGTATCTACCTGATGATCTCGCTTACCGCGTCGGTCCTTCGTGAACAGGTATCCTCGTAAGACACATGAAACATGTAAAAATCTCCGATCTCACGGTCGGCAATGATCTTCCGCTGACGATCATCGCCGGTCCCTGCCAACTGGAAACTGCCGATCATGCCCAAATGATCGCAGGAAAAATGAAAGAGGCCTGCGACGCCGCCGGGGCGCAGTACGTCTTTAAAGCCTCGTACGACAAGGCGAACCGAACTTCGCTGTCGGGTGCGCGTGGTATGGGAATAGACACAGGGCTCAAGGTTCTGGATGACATCCGCAAAACCTTGGGCATTCCAGTGCTGACTGACGTACATACCGAAGCCCAGTGCGCGATTGCGGCCGAGGCTGTGGACGTGCTGCAAATCCCTGCCTTTCTATGCCGACAAACAGATATGCTGCTCGCAGCTGGCGAAACCGGCAAGGCGGTTAATGTCAAAAAAGGACAGTTTTTGGCCCCATGGGAGATGGGCAACATCGTGAGCAAGGTCGAAAGCACTGGGAACACAAACATCCTGCTGACAGAACGCGGAACTTCGTTTGGATATAATACGTTGGTCGCTGACATGCGCGGCCTGCCGCAGATGGCCAAAACGGGATACCCGGTCGTAATGGATGCCACACACTCGGTACAGCAGCCTGGCGGCAAAGGTGGTTCTACTGGTGGGCAGCGAGAATTCGCGCCTGTGATGGCCCGCGCTGCGGTTTCGCTTGGCATCGGTGCGGTTTTTATCGAAACCCATCAGGACCCTGATACTGCACCTTCCGACGGTCCTAATATGATCCCATTGGACCAGATGCCGCAGCTCATCGATACATTGATGCGTTTTGATGCGTTGGCCAAGGCCAACCCTATCCAGATCTGAACAAGAGTATTCCCATGACCAAACCCAACCCCGAGGTGACTCCGAACACCTGGAGCTTTCTGCGCGACGCAATGATCAAGCCAACCGGCTTTCGCGAATATGATGCCCGCTGGAAATATCCAGAAGAGATCAACCTGCCGGGCATGACCGCACTGGGGTTGGGTCTGGGCACACAGATGCGCAAGCGTGGGATTGAACCCGTGATTGCTGTAGCCAATGATTATCGTGACTATTCTCTGGCCATCAAAAATGCCCTGATCCTGGGCCTGATGCAGGCGGGAATTCAGGTAAAGGATATCGGTCCGGCGCTTAGCCCGATGGCCTATTTCGCTCAGTTCCATCTGGACGTTCCAGCCGTGGCCATGGTCACGGCCAGCCACAATCCAAATGGCTGGACCGGGGTCAAGATGGGGTTCGAACGTCCCCTGACCCATGGCCCGGACGAGATGTCAGAGCTGCGAGACATTGTTCTGAATGGCGAAGGGCAGACCCACCCTGGCGGGTCCTACGAATTCGTTGATGGCGTGAAAGAGGCCTATATCGACGATCTGGTCGGCGATTTCAGAATATCCCGACCTCTCAAAGTGGTCTGTGCCACAGGGAACGGCACCGCATCCGCCTTTGCCCCGGAAATCTTTGAACGCATGGGGGTAGAAGTCGTGCCCAGCCATAACCAGCTGGACTATACTTTCCCGCATTACAACCCGAACCCAGAAGCGATGGAAATGCTGCACGACATGTCCGATACCGTGAAAGCCAGCGGTGCCGACATGGCGCTGGGGTTCGATGGTGACGGTGACCGCTGTGGCGTTGTGGATGACGAGGGGGAGGAGATTTTTGCTGATAAGGTCGGCGTGATCATGGCCCGCGATCTGGCCAAGATTTACCCCAATGCCACCTTTGTCGCCGACGTGAAATCAACCGGCCTTTTTGCCAGCGACCCCGAGTTGAAGGCCCGCGGGGTCAAGGCAGATTATTGGAAAACCGGCCACAGCCACATGAAGCGGCGAGTCAAAGAGATCAACGCGCTGGCTGGGTTCGAAAAGTCGGGGCATTACTTTTTGGCCGAACCGATTGGCCGTGGCTATGATTGCGGCATGCGCGTCGCGGTTGAGATCTGTAAACTGATGGACCGCAACCCGGACCAAAGCATGTCCGACCTGCGAAAGGCACTACCGAAAACATGGTCGACACCGACCATGTCCCCCTATGCAGCGGATATCGAAAAATACGACATACTCGACCGTTTGGTCGCAAAGCTGGTCGCCAAATCCGAGGCCGGAGAGACGCTAGCAGGTCGCCCGATCAAAGAAGTGGTCACTGTCAACGGTGCCCGAGTCATTCTGGACAATGGCAGCTGGGGGTTGGTCCGCGCCTCGTCGAATACGCCCAATCTGGTGGTCGTCTGCGAAAGCAGCGAAAGCGAAGAAGAGATGCGTACCATTTTTGCGGATATCGACGCGGTTATCCGAACCGAACCGGGTGTCGGAGATTACGACCAGACCATCTGAGCGTTGGTGTCGGGGCGCTGGCCCCGACACTTCAATTTCCGCCAAACAGCTTAAGCAGTCCTTTCTTGGCCTCGTCCTCAAGCTTGTTCTTCAGCGCATCCTCGACGCTGTCCCCGTCAGTCCCGGCCGTACCGGTATCGCCGCCTATCTTGTCGATGACTTTCTTTTTGACATCATCCTCAAGCTCTTTGACCTTTCCTCCGGCGGCCGCTTCGATCACCTTGGTCAGGTCCGGCTTGATCGACGGATTGCTCCATGGTCCAACGATACGCACCGGAACCGACAGGCCCTCTCCCGAATTCGCACGCAGAGCGACCGGCGTGAACAGATAGTCGATATTGCGCGCTCCGATCCCGACTTTTCCTTTGCCATCCGCGCGGAAATTGTCCAGCGACATCAACAAATCGTTGTTCTGCAAAACGCCCTGATCAATGGTGAAGCTACCCGTCAGGCTGTTGAACACGGTGGTGCCACCCGATCCTTTGCCTCGTCCCATCAGACGATCAAGGTCAAAGCCCGATATCAGCCCCTTTCCTACATCCAAGCGGCCCTTACCGCTGAGAGAACGCATGATCTGATTCTCATTCTGGCCAACGCCCAGAAACTCGAATGATCCTGACCCGGTCCCGGACAGCCGCTCGACCCCGACCAAGGCTGTCAGAGCTTGTTTGAGGTCAATGCCCTTGGCCTTTATCTTGCCGCCAACGGACAACCCATTCCGATTATTGGCCACCACCTGCCCGTTCAGCGTTCCGGAAAACAAGGTTGCCGGGTTCATCTCCAATGCAGCCCGAGACCGGTCCAGCCGCATTGTCAGGTCGCTGGGGCCAAGCGTCAGCTCGGGCAGCGCGATAGATTTGGCTGTCAGTCGAATTTCACCATTGGCCAAAGCCAGCGCCGAGGCGTCGATCGGTTCCCTTGACCACCCCTCCGAGGCAGCACCCGCGCCGGAACCGCCGGAACTGGACGAGACCGTCTGACCACTTTGATTATAGCGAGAAAGATCAAGATCACTGGCATCCAACCGAGCAGTGATCTGTGGCGGGTTGGAAACTACAATATCAACTTCGCCTGTAAAACGGTTACTGTCGAGTGAAGCCACCAGATCGCGCACAGATATGCGGCCATCTCTGGTATAAGTCATCTGCCCTGACACGTTCGCAGCGCGGCCCAACCCGTGCGGCACTCCAACGCCCTCCTGACCGAACGCGGCCAGCATTTTTTCCGTGTCTTTGGTTTTCAACTGCAGCTTGCCGTCCATCTCTCCGGCAAGGTTGACGCGCCCGTCAAATCCGATGTCACCACCAGGGGCCGCAAGTGCAAGTTCAATCTCGGATGCCGCGCCCGTAGCATAAGCCGGCAAGTCGGGTATCTTGATATCCACGCGGGCCTCACCGCCCGGAACCGGCATTTGTGCATCCAGAACCATGGGGGCCGAGACTGCTGGCCAACTGGCAGACAAATCCACATCTGCGACATCAAATCGGGCCAATCCATTTTCAACAAAGATCAGACGCGCCTGAGTCAGTTTCAGATGCTCCAGTGTCACCGCACGCGATGCATCGGCCGGTTTTGATCCACCCGAGCCGCTGGCTGTCGGGGCGACGGCCGTGTCAAACTCCCAGTTTCCGCGCCCGTCTGACAGTTCAAGTCTGAGGGTCGGATTCTCGGCAATAATCCGTTTGATCAGCACATCGCCGGACAAAATGGCCAAGGTATCGACCCCAACCGCCAGGCTTTCGGCGCTCAGCATCGGCTCAGATCCCGCCCACGAGGCATTTCCGAAGGAAACCGCCCCGGTTTCCATGCCCAGCACAGGCCAGAAGGACAGCTTAACGCCCCCCGACAGTTTCAGATCACGCCCGGTTTGTGCCTTGACCTGCTCGGCCAGAATGGTCGCCAACTTGTCGCCCGGCATCAGCAGCAATGCGCCGATGACAAGACCGACCACAGCCACCAAAAGGAACAGGATGCGCATTAGCCATTTCATTTTCTGCTCTCCGACTTATTTGGCACGCTATAAAAAGATCATTCAAAGACGGCAGCGCATTTGCAAGGGGAAGCTTTCCCCACTATATGCCGCGCCATGACCACAAACCCGCCAAACCTCCGCCCCGACCTGGCACCTGCTGCCCGGATCACTGATACACCACGTCCGAACCAGCCGACCATCGGCATGGTATCGCTGGGTTGCCCCAAGGCTTTGGTCGACAGCGAGCGGATTCTGACGCGCCTGAGGGCCGAAGGATACGGCATCTCGCCGGACTATTCAGGCGCGGATGCCGTGATTGTGAATACCTGCGGATTTCTGGACAGCGCCAAGGCGGAGTCTCTCGATGCCATCGGCGAGGCTTTGGTAGAAAACGGCAAGGTTATCGTAACCGGATGTCTAGGGGCCGAACCCGACTACATCCGCGAACATCACCCCCGTATCATGGCCGTCACCGGACCACATCAGTACGAGCAGGTGCTGGATGCGGTACACAAGGCCGTGCCACCTGATCCCGACCCCTTTGTGGATCTGCTGCCTGCGGCCAACGTTCAACTGACGCCGCGCCACTACAGCTATCTCAAGATATCCGAGGGCTGTAACCACAAATGCAAGTTCTGCATCATCCCGGACATGCGCGGCAAACTGGCCAGCCGTCCGGCGCATGCTGTTCTGCGCGAGGCGGAAAAGCTGGTCGATAACGGTGTGCGCGAATTGCTGGTGATTTCGCAGGACACCTCGGCCTATGGGTTGGACCGGAAATACGATGAGAACCCCTGGAAAGACCGTGAGGTCCGCAGCCATATCACCGATCTTGCGCGCGAATTGGGACAGCTGGATGCGTGGATTCGCCTGCACTATGTCTATCCCTACCCGCATGTGCGTGAGCTGATCCCCCTGATGGCGGATGCGGGCAGTAACGTCCTGCCCTATCTGGACATTCCCTTCCAGCACGCACACCCGGATGTTTTGAAACGCATGGCCCGCCCTGCTGCGGCCGCCAGAACACTGGACGAGATTGCCGCCTGGCGCGCGACCTGTCCTGATATCACGCTTCGTTCCACCTTTATCGTGGGCTACCCCGGCGAGACCGAGGCCGAGTTCCAGACCCTGCTGGACTGGATGGATGAGGCGCAGTTGGATCGCGTCGGTTGTTTTCAGTACGAAAACGTCGACGGAGCCCGCTCTAACGATCTTCCTGACCATGTGCCCGCCGAGGTCAAACAGGATCGCTGGGAGAGGTTCATGGAAAAGGCTCAGGCGATTTCCGAGGCCAAACTGGCCGCAAAGGTCGGCCAGACCCTGCAGGTCATCGTGGATGAGATCGATGATGAGGCCGCGACCTGCCGCACCACCGCCGACGCGCCCGAGATCGACGGCAACCTGTTCATCGACGAAGGGTATGAGGCCCTGAAACCGGGCGACATTGTCTCGGTCGAGGTGGACGAGGCCGGGGAATATGATCTATGGGGCAAGCTTCGCTAACCACATCTAACTGAATTGACCGACGCAGCGGCAGTCAGAAAAGGCTCAACAGCCCGATTACCCAGGCCAATCCGCCAGCCAAAGCAGTCAGTGCCACCGCAGCGCTGGCGGCGTCTTTGGCTTGCCCGGCCAATAGATTGTGTTCGGTCGAAGTATGATCCACCGCCCGTTCGATCGCCGTGTTGAACAGTTCGGCCACCAGAACCAACAGACCGATCACCAGTATCAGAGCCCGAACGCCATCGCTCAGGGGCAGCCACAGGGCCAGACCCGCAGAAACAAGATTAGCGCAGACCCAAGCGCGGAACGAGTATTCACCGTGCCAAGTGGCAGCCAATCCCTGCCAGCTCCAGCGGATGCGGTCCTTTAGATGGGCGACAAGTTTTCTCATGCGACCTCGGTAATTCAATAGGTCAAACAGAAACCCGAACACCGTATGACAGGCAATAAAAAAGCCACCCATAGGGCGGCTTTTTTGTTCGATTGTGCGGGCGGCTATGTCGGAATCCGCCCGCGAAAATCTTATTGAGCAGTCGGATTACATACGGTCTGACCTGCTTCGGTCGTCGCCAGATCTGTCCCTGCCGGGCAGCTCGGCGTGCCGTATTTGTCATAATCTGGGGTAATGTATACCGGTGTCGGCTCTTCCTGTTGCGAGCAAGCAGCCAGAACCAGGGCAAACGCACTAACGGCAGCAAATTTGAGTTTCATGTCCGTCATTCCTCTAGTTAATTTCTGTTATTGCCCTGAACATGGGGCCGACTTCACAATACGGTGTGGTTGGTAATTTTGCAATAAAATCAACAGCGCGTTTGCGAAAGCAGGCAAAACCATGCCGGGGGGATTGCCTATGGAATGGGTGCCGCGTGGCAGCTACTGCTTTCGGCACATCTGTTCAGGCGATAGACTGGGGAAAGTCAGCGAACGGAGAAACCAGATGCCAGAAGGTCCAGTCATTGCGCAAAAAGCGCCCTATCCAATCGAAGTAACCGAAGGAAAAAGCTATTTCTGGTGCTCGTGCGGCCGGTCCAATCGGCAGCCATTTTGTGATGGATCTCACAAAGGAACCGGCTTTGAACCGGTCAAGTTCACGGCTGATACCAGCAAGAAACTGTTCTTCTGCGGCTGTAAAAACTGCGCTAACCCACCGTTTTGCGACGGGACACATTCCAAGATCTGATCACTTCAGCCGGTTGAAAACCTGGCTATTTACGCAGAACCCGGGTGCTGAACGGGGATCAGATTGCTGCGCCGCCAGCCATATCGTGCATTTCTCGTGACAGTCCGAGGCCCGGCAACGCGTTACCATCTCGGCGTATTCATCCGGGCTCAACCGCCCGTCGGACATGGCTTCGGTCAACGAGATCTTAAGGCATCGGGCAACGGATCGAGTTAGCCAAAAGTGCTTTTCCACGTCGCCCAGTACAGCGTGTTTCATCCCAATTCCTGCATTTGTATTACTTTCAACGCGGCGAATTGATGTTTGTTCGGGCAGGTTTGCGGTGCTCCTGCAACATCTGGATGTCTTTCCATCCAATCCGGGCAGGCAGCCGCCCAGCCACATCCCTGACACAGGCGGATCATTTCAGCCCAGTCTTCCTGACTTAGCCGACCTTTATTGTGGGCCCGCACAATATCCGTACCCGTCGCTTGCCCCATCCTCAACACAAGACGCAAATGGGTCATGAGGTGTCCAAGGCGCGGCATTGCGGCCCCCCTAAGGGATCAACTTGCTTAACAAATCCTGGTTCCGGCAATATTCGGGTGTCTGCGTTGCCAGAACCGGTTGATTCAAAAATGATTGGCAATGGCCCGGGTTCGGGCAATCGGTGCATCGCAGAACCGCATCGGTAATCTGATCCACCGATATATGTCCAGCGATTGCAGATTCCTGCAGATCCACCCCCAGCTTGCCAGCCATACGGTCAACAAGACCAGCATGATGCCTAAGCGTTTCGCGATCGGGCATTGGCATTCCTTTCCGTTTCGCTTTGTCCGATCAGACTAGCAATACGAAACAGCCCAAGCCTTGACGCAGGTCAAAGTCCCAATTCCAGTTCGTCCAGATAAGCCCGTGTTGCATCCTGAACCCGGCGAAATCGATCACCGCCCAGCTTTTTTCCGCCATACCATCGAGTGACAATGACGATATGACCGCTCAGTTCGGCCCTTTCCAGCATGCGCAGAATCACCATTCCGGCACCGCTTTCCCCGTCATCCGCCTTGAGCACACCAGTAGGCAGGATTGCGGCCCAGGTATTGTGCGTGGCCTTGGCATAGCTTTTGTCAGATTTCAGGTCCTGCAGGACAGCTGCCACCTCGTCACGGGAACTGACCAAAGCGC
Source organism: Ruegeria sp. YTSA105 (assembly GCF_059610225.1). Classification (NCBI taxonomy): domain Bacteria; kingdom Pseudomonadati; phylum Pseudomonadota; class Alphaproteobacteria; order Rhodobacterales; family Roseobacteraceae; genus Ruegeria; species Ruegeria sp. YTSA105. Next base: position 75,733 of record NZ_JBXWNE010000005.1, on the reverse strand, counting down.
CGGACACCGCATATTTCGATCCGCGGTCCGTCAAGACAACCCCCAACCGTTTCAGTCCCGTCATTGTGTCAGCCCAAGCTGCCGCGAGGTTTCCAAAACAATTTCGACGCGCTGAGCATTCGGTGGATGGGTGCCTAGAAAACGATCGCCCGGGTCAGGAATTCGGGCAAAATAGCGGGCTCCTAACAAGGGATTATAACCTGCCCGGTGCGTGATGATCGTTCCCAACCGGTCCGCTTCCAGTTCAAAGTCCTTGACATATATCTGGGCACCCACCTGCGCGCCCAGCTTCTGCGCCTGTTCAAGATCGGCGTCATTTGCCCCCGCTATGCGTGCAAGCTCGCCAAAAATCGCGGCACTTTCTCGTGAGTTTTCGGACTGGCGGGGAATATGGCGCAGGATGTGATGAGCAGATTCATGCCCCATCACAAAGGCCAGTTCATCGGGGTTTTCCACCGATTGAATCATCGCGCGGGTGAAGATTATGACTGGTTGATTGTCGTCATCCAAGGTTTGAAAAGCATTTGCTGGTGCGCGAGGGTTCAGATCAACCACGATCGAAAAATCGCAGTTGCTGACATTACTGCGCCGCTTGCACTCTGCGCGCGCCACATCCCCGACCCTTTGACTGATTTCGCGAAAGGTCAGCACATCGACCTGAAAATCAGTTGAAGGTTGTTGCCATTCCTCTACCGGCTGAACGCGTAACGAACCGGTGTCACAGGCCGACAGAACCAGACCAAATATCATCAAGATCAGGCGACGCATACTATTTCCTTTGGTCCGGTCATGCCTTTTCGTCGAACATAGCCCGACACAAGGCGGTTCGCCACCGGACGATTTCCCAAGAACGGGTTGCATTGCAATGTTCCGCCCGGCAAGCTGGACACATGTTTTCGATTGAGCATGAATTCGACTCGACGGTCATAACCCTGGTGGACGAAGGCGAAAAGCCTTTGAACGAGGATGTGGTTATTAACAATTTTGCAGAATGCGTAACGCTGGAACAACTGGATCCGCGCACTGACCAGGTTCAGAAGATTACGCTTTCGCCCGAACAGGTTCGTGATCTGGCTGCGGCACTGGATCTGCCCGAAGGTGTTTACCAAATTCGCGAAACCCCCGATCAGGCCTGACACACAAAGACTTTCTCGCGCGATGTCTGGCCGCGCTTCAGGATCAGTGCGGACGGAGCAACCCCCAGCGCCACCGCCAGAAGCTCACGTGTGGCTTCATTTGCCCTGCCGTTTTCGGGCGGTGCAGTGATATATATTCTGATCGTTCCGTCCCGAACCAAAATCCTGTCTGCTGCGGCTTTCGGGGTAACCCTGACCGCAATCTCAGCATTCGGTGCAACACGGTCGCTCAGGTCTGGAAGATTTCTTAGTTTCGGTTTTCCCATTGGCACCTTCTGTTAACAAAGACCCTTGCACGGTTGGGCGGGGAATGAAATTGATCCAACTGGTCCAGCCGATTGCACTTGAAACTCGCCAGACGTTCAACCAGATACAGACAGCCTATGTAAAGGAAGTTAACATATGTCCTTGAAGAATCCGGCCGCTTTTGAGTTTCTGCAGACCCGTCGATCGCGCCCAGCCAAAACGTTGATTGAACCAGCCCCCGACCGTGAGCAGCTGATGCCCCTGCTGACCGCAGCAGCCCGCAGCCCGGATCACGGAAAACTGGAACCCTGGCGGTTCATCGTGCTTGAAAAAGGCGCAATGGGGCGCCTGTCAGGGCTAACGCAGGAATGCGGTGAGGCGCTTGGCAAATCCCCTCAAGACATTGAAAAAGCGCGCGGGCAGTTCGATTTAGGCCATCTCGCCGTCGCTGTGATCGAGGTTCAGAAGCCTTCGGAAAAGATTCCAGCCATCGAGCAGACCTATTCAGCTGGGGCTGTTTGCCTTGCTTTGCTGAACGCTGCTTTGACCGCAGGATGGGGCGCGAATTGGTTGTCTGGCTGGCAAACCCACGATCCGGAATTCTGTCGCAAGGCATTTGAATTGCAGGATAACGAACGGGTTGCCGGTCTGATTCATATCGCGACCGAGGGCTCGACCCCGCCCGAACGCCCCCGCCCGGATGTTGATGCCCTGACCGAATGGGTCACAGAATGATCATCCTCAACGCCTTTTTTTCAGCGCTTGGTCAGATCGGAGACCCGAAATTCCGCGGGGTTCTGCTGCGAGGTATCGGCCTGACCATCCTGATGCTGATCGCAGCCTGCGCCGGTGCAATTTGGCTGATCAACCGGCTGTCAGGGGACGAGATATCGCTGCCATTCATTGGTGCAGTTCCCTGGCTGAATGACATCCTCAGCTATTCCGGCATTTTCCTGGTGCTGATCCTGCCAGTGTTTTTGATGATTCCCGTCGCCTCAGCCATCACGTCTGTGTTTCTGGACGATGTCGCGCAAGCTGTTGAGGACAGGCATTATCCGAGCCTGCCCGCGGTTCCACGCATCCCAATAGGCGATGCGATCACTGACGCGCTTGGTTTTATGGGTGTGCTGATTGTGGCCAACCTACTGGCGCTGATCCTTTATGCGATCTTCACGCCACTGGCCCCGTTTATCTTTTGGGCGATGAACGGATTTCTGCTGGGGCGTGAGTATTTTACGCTGGCAGCCATACGCCGTATCGGGCGTGAGGGCGCGCGAAAACTGCGGGCACAACATTCGTCAACAATTTGGCTTGCGGGCACGTTGATGGCCATCCCACTGTCTATTCCGCTGGTGAATCTTGTGATCCCGATTATCGGAGCTGCTACATTCACGCATATCTTTCATAAGCTGTCAGGGCCAACGCCCTGAAGCTTAGTTTCGCGGTTCCATTTGATTTAGCCAATCGAAATCCCGTACCGAAATCACGCCCGAAATAATGATCCCTGCAATGATAGCCCAGAGCACGACCGACACCCCGGTGGTGATCCATAGCTTTTTCTTCATGTGATGCACTTCCGGGGCCCCTGAATGGGTGCCGGGAACGACCTCGCCCAAATCACCCTGGGTCTTGATGCGGATCGGCAGAATCACCAAAAGCGTCATGAACCAGATGACGGCAAACAGAACCAGTCCTGCAGTGATCGTCATGTGTACACCTCCGGTGTTTATACTTGTTCCAACTCGACCAGACAGCCGTTGAAATCTTTGGGATGCAGGAAAAGAACCGGTTTCCCGTGCGCGCCGATCTTGGGTTCACCGCTACCCAACACCCGGGCGCCGGTTTCTTTCAGGTGATCACGCGCGGCAATGATATCCTCCACCTCATAGCAGACATGATGGATTCCGCCGGCGGGGTTCTTCTCTAGAAAACCATTGATCGGGCTGTCATCGCCCAGAGGATAAAGCAACTCGATCTTGGTGTTGGGCAATTCAATGAACACCACAGTAACGCCGTGATCAGGTTCATCCTGCGGCGCGCCAACCTTGGCACCTAAAGCGCTGCGGTACTGTTCAGACGCCGCCATAAGATCAGGGACGGCAATGGCAACGTGGTTTAAGCGGCCAATCATGGAACTCTCCTACCTTCTGCGTTGCAGCGGTTATGGGGACAGATCAGGCAAAGGACAAGTGCGCCAAATTGCCGTTAACCCCGTGTTAGCCAGAAGTTCCTAGCGTGAAGCATCTGCTGAATAGGAGTTCTCCCATGGACGATTCGAGCCCCTTCACCGCACCCGCACAGCCAACGGCCACGCGGCCGCTGCTGGGACAAACCATTTTGGTTGTTGAGGACAGCCGCTATGCCTGCGACGCCATCCGGTTAATGTGTTTGCATTCGGGTGCGCGGATCAGGCGAGCCGATTGCCTGAAATCCGCCCGACGCCATCTTCAGATCTATCGACCTTCGGTGATCTTGGTGGATATGGGGCTGCCAGATGGCTCTGGTGCTGATCTGATTGCCGAATTGGCCATGACTACGCCCCGGATCGGAGCGATCCTGGGCATGTCAGGAGACGACAATTCAGAAACCCTTGCGACAGAGGTTGGCGCGGACGGGTTTCTTGCCAAACCGCTTAACTCACTGTCCTATTTCCAGTCGTCTATTCTGAATTGTCTACCTGAAGACCGCCGCCCCTGCACACTCCACGCCGTTCAGGATGAGGTGATATGCCCCGATCCTATGGCCTATCAGGACGACATGGCACATATCGCAGATGTTCTGGCCGGACCGAATGACCATTGGTCACTGGACTATGCGGCCCAATTCCTGCGCGGCGTTGCCCGTGATGCTGAAGATACGGTTCTGGCCGAAGCCGCCCAGCAGTTGGCAGCCTCACGCGCCGCAGGTATGCCCATCACCGCTCTGACAGCCCAGGTTGCGGGAATAGTGCAGGCCCGTCTGGAACAGCGCGAGGCTATCTGAAGTGACAACCGCATATCTAATTACCGCATCGCTCCTTTGTCTGTGGGCATACAGACAGACACGCGTCAGCGCGCGTGACATTCGGAACAGCCGCGAGAGGAAAAAGGACCATTTCCTGTAAACCCGCTAACAGCGAATTGGGAATGGGTTGAAAACAGAAAAAACCGCCACAGGCGACTGTGGCGGGTTTTCTATCAGTCCTGAGGGATAATCCGCAGGCCCAACTCCATCAGCTGGTCCGAGGCCGGGTCGGACGGTGCCTGCATCATCAGATCCTCGGCACGCTGGTTCATCGGGAACATCATGACTTCGCGGATATTGGCTTCATCGGCCAAAAGCATCACGATCCGGTCGATACCAGCTGCACAGCCACCGTGCGGCGGGGCGCCATAGTGGAAGGCGTTGAACAGCGCGCCAAAGCGGGATTTCACCTCATCCGCGCCGTAGCCAGCCAGCTCAAAAGCCTTCAGCATGATCTCGGGCTTGTGGTTCCGGATCGCGCCCGAGACCAGCTCGTATCCGTTACAGGCCAGGTCATATTGATAACCGCGCACGTCAAGAGGATTACCCTGCAGCGCCTCCATCCCGCCCTGCGGCATCGAGAAGGGGTTGTGTTCAAAGTCGATCGCACCGGTTTCTTCGTCTTGCTCATAGATCGGGAAATCGACGATCCAGGCAAAGGCAAAGCGGTCTTTCTCGGTCAGGTTCAGTTCATCACCGATCACATCGCGCGCCCTGCCGGCCACCTTTTCAAAGGCTTTCGGTTTGCCGCCCAGGAAGAACGCAGCGTCTCCGACGCCCAGACCCAACTGCTGGCGGATCGCCTCGGTCCGTTCAGGGCCAATGTTTTTGGCCAGTGGACCGGCGGCCTCCATCCCTTCGCCCTGATCGCGCCAGAAGATATAGCCCATGCCGGGCAGACCCTCTTTCTGGGCAAATGCGTTCATGCGGTCGCAGAACTTGCGGCTGCCGCCTGTGGGCGCTGGTATGGCGCGGATTTCGGTGCCATCCTGCTCCAACAGCTTCGCGAAAATCGCGAACCCAGACCCGCGGAAGTGGTCGGAGACCACTTGCATTTTAATAGGATTCCGCAGGTCGGGCTTGTCGCTGCCATACCACAGTGCCGCGTCCTTGTAGGAAATCTGCGGCCAGTCCTGATCGACTTTACGGCCGCCGCCGAACTCTTCGAACACGCCGGTCAGAACGGGCTGAATCGTGTCGAATACGTCCTGCTGCTCGACAAACGACATCTCAAGGTCAAGCTGGTAGAAATCGGTGGGTGAGCGGTCGGCACGCGGATCTTCGTCGCGGAAACAGGGCGCAATCTGGAAATACTTGTCGAAGCCCGACACCATGATCAGCTGTTTGAACTGCTGTGGGGCCTGCGGCAGCGCGTAGAACTTGCCCGGGTGCAAACGCGACGGCACAAGGAAGTCACGCGCGCCTTCAGGCGAGGACGCCGTGATGATTGGCGTCTGATACTCGCGGAAGCCCTGATCCCACATCCGGCGGCGCATCGAGGCAACAACGTCCGAGCGCAAGGTCATATTCTGCTGCATCACTTCGCGGCGCAGGTCCAGATAGCGATAGCGCAGGCGCGTTTCCTCAGGGTATTCCTGATCGCCGAACACCATCAGGGGCAGCTCGTCAGCGGCGCCCAGTACTTCCAACTCGCGCACGTAAACTTCGATCTCGCCCGTGGGCAATTTCGCGTTCACCAGATCGGCGGCGCGCGCTTTGACTGTGCCATCAATACGGATACACCATTCCGAGCGGACTTTTTCCAGTTCGGCGAATGCCGCGCTGTCGCCGTCGCACAAAATCTGTGTGACGCCGAAATGATCGCGAAGGTCGATGAATAGAACGCCGCCGTGATCTCGGACCCGATGCACCCAGCCAGACAGGCGAACGGTTTCACCGACATTGGCGGCGGTCAGAGCGGCGCAGGTGTGGCTGCGATAGGCGTGCATGGATCATATCCCTTCGGGCGCAGAATTGGTCGGGCCGATACACCGCGTCAGACTGGGAAAGTCAAGGCAAGTCGCACCGTCAAAACGGCCTTTGCACGTTGCCTGAGTAGAAATAGATGCCCAGACCCACCGCAAAGATGATGTTCCCCGCGATGGCATGCAGCAGAACCGCATAGAAAAACGATCCGCGTTTGCGATAGGCCCAGGTGAACAGCAGCCCTCCGGCAAATGTCATCAGAGCTACGATCCAGCTCCAATACATCAGATGCGCAAGCGAGAAGAGCGATGCATTCAGCAGATAAGCTGTGCGTCCATTGGGCAGGATTGCGTGGTAGCGACGAAAGAACAGCGACCGGAACAGCAGCTCTTGCGGCAGGGCGGAAACGAATGGGTAAAACACCCAAATCATCGCCAGCAGCTCGGGTTGGTTGTGCAACAGGAAAAAGGCAGCTTCGGGACGGGTCAGTCGTACTAGCGCAACACAAAACAGTGTCATTCCCACAGCAAAGCCGGCGACTTCGGACCAGGACCAGTTGCGCCAGTTATATCGCAATTCAGCCCAAGCAAATCCGTGCGTGAAATGCAACAACACGATCCCGATGGCCGTAAAGGTAAACAGCGATGGAAACATCCAGTTTGGCGGGAAAAGTACGGCGATCAGCACAGGTATGGCGACGAAGAACAAACCGAATTCCAGTCGCAACCAACGGGAAGATGCTGCGGCTTCAGCCCAATCGGTTTGCCTGTTCACAGTACCGCCAATTCTGCCCAGATCAGGCCTCGCAAGGAATTGCCCATCCAGAACCTTTCCGCGCTTTGCAGGTTGGTCATGGTCAGCACCGCCTCGCTGACTTTATTATTTTCCAGCAAGTCTTCGCGCAAGATCCCGGGAAGCAAACCGGAGGACAAGGGCGGCGTCAGGCAACGACCATCGGGCATGTCCAGAAAGATGTTAGTGATGGTGCCCTCGCACACTTCGTCACGCTCATTCAGAAACAGCCACTCATCTACGCCCTCGGGCAGTGCCGCCCGGGCCCGGTCATAAACATCGCGCTGCGTCGTCTTGTGCTGCAACCAGATATCAGAGGCGGCAAGCCTCGTATTGGAAACTGCGACCCGCCAGACGGACGGGTTATCCGCCAGTGCACCAGTTGTCACGCCAAACCCGCCACTGATGTCCATCGTCAATCGACAGCGCAACGAGATTGAACCCGCAACTTGGTCAAGCGTTGCAATCGCGCGCCCTGCATCGAAAGGAAGCCCCAATGCCCGTGCCGAACGCTCCATCCGGGCCAGGTGTTTTCCAACGCGCACAAACCCGCTCTCTGGCCGGAATGCCAGCGTTTCGATCAGACGGAAGTCAGGGTCAGCTGGTGGGCGAAACGTGCCTTCCATAGCGCTTCCTCATATTCGGATGGGGCTGTGCTGTCCCAGACAACACCCCCACCCACATTCAGCGTGGCCTTGTTGCCCTCGACCATCAGCGTACGAATAGCCACGTTGAACTCGGATCGCCCGTCTGGCGCGGCCCAGCCGATAGCACCACAATAGATATCGCGTGGCCAGGGTTCGAGATCGGTCAAAATCTCCATCGCGCGAATTTTGGGCGCGCCTGTGATCGAGCCGCAGGGAAACAAAGCGTTTAGGATATCGGAAAGTTCTGCCCCAAGATGCAGCTGTGCCTGCACCAGCGAGATCATCTGATGCACGGTTGCATATGTTTCGACCTTGAAAAGCTCGGGTACCTTCACGGACCCCGGCAGCGCAACCCGGCTGATATCATTGCGCAGAAGGTCGACGATCATGAGGTTTTCGGCGCGGTTCTTGTCGTCAACCGACAGGAAATCGCGGCGGCGCGCATCCTCGGCCATGTCTTCGCTGCGCGGCTGCGTGCCCTTCATCGGGCGGGTTTCGATCGTCCGATCTGCACCGGTGCGAAAGAACAACTCTGGCGAGCGGCTGAGCAAATCGGGCAAATCATCCTGCTGAACCAGCGCTCCGTGACCGACCGGCTGGCCCACAGCCAACGCCGCATAAAGCGCGGCGCTATCCCCTTGCAATGTCAGGTCAATGGGGAACGTCAGGTTGGCCTGATAGATATCCCCTGCCCCGATCGCATCATGGACCTGCTGAAAGGCGCGTGCATATCTTGCCTCGTCCCAGCGCGGTGTGAATTCGGCAACACCGCCTAGAGGTGCGGGCAGATCGCACTGGCCTGGCGCATCATAGGCGCCGAAACACAGCAGTGGCAGGCGGCGGTCAGTAGGCATCCGGACCAACAGGCGGGGTTCCAACGCATATCCAAGCTCATAGCTTGCATAACCGGCCAGCCAGGCCCCATCCGCGCGTGCCTCATCCAGCGCCGCCAAAGCCTGTGGCACGTCATCCGCTTTGTCTGCGCGGATCACCCGGTCTGGCCGTTCGAAATAAGTTCCCGATCCGGCCGGCCCCTGATCAAAACGAATACGCACGTGCATCCTCATTTGTCGTGCTGCGCGGTATAGACAATACGGCGGTAAGGGAAAGAGGGGAAAGCGGCAATTTCGCCCCTGTTTCCGATACCTCTTGAACCTTTTGGCGCGGTCCCTATAACGCAGAACAATTTGGGCACGCGGGCGGTGCCCTGACTCGCAGTTAACCGAAGGAAACAGGCTATGCCGAGAAGAACCGACATCCAGTCGATCATGATCATCGGGGCGGGCCCCATTGTCATCGGTCAGGCCTGCGAATTCGACTATTCAGGCGCACAGGCCTGTAAAGCCCTGCGCGAAGAAGGATACCGGGTCATTCTGGTAAACTCAAACCCAGCTACAATCATGACCGATCCCGGTCTGGCCGATGCCACTTATATCGAGCCGATCACGCCCGAAGTTGTCGCCAAGATCATCGAGAAAGAACGCCCCGACGCCTTGTTGCCCACAATGGGTGGGCAGACCGGACTGAACACCTCACTTGCACTGGAAGAGATGGGCGTACTGGACGAGTTCGGTGTCGAGATGATCGGTGCGACCCGCGACGCCATCGAAATGGCCGAAGACCGCAAACTATTCCGCGAAGCGATGGATCGGCTGGGCATCGAAAACCCCAAGGCCACCATCGTTACCGCCCCCAAGCGCGACGACGGCTCCACCGATCTTGATGCTGGCGTCCAGATTGCCTTGGGCGATCTGGAAGACATCGGCCTGCCTGCCATCATTCGCCCCGCCTTTACCATGGGCGGCACCGGCGGCGGTGTGGCTTATAACCGCGAGGATTATATTCACTTCTGCCGCTCGGGCATGGATGCCTCGCCGGTAAACCAAATCCTCGTCGATGAGAGCCTGCTGGGTTGGAAAGAGTATGAGATGGAGGTGGTACGCGACACGGCCGACAACGCCATCATCGTCTGTTCCATTGAGAATATCGACCCGATGGGTGTGCATACCGGCGACTCGATCACTGTGGCCCCTGCCCTGACACTGACCGACAAAGAATACCAGATCATGCGCAACGGCTCCATCGCCGTTCTGCGCGAGATTGGGGTCGAGACTGGCGGTTCGAACGTACAATGGGCGATCAACCCCGAAGACGGCCGAATGGTCGTGATCGAGATGAACCCCCGCGTGTCGCGTTCGTCCGCGCTGGCGTCCAAGGCGACCGGGTTCCCGATTGCGAAGATCGCGGCCAAGCTGGCTGTTGGCTATACGCTGGACGAGCTGGACAATGACATCACCAAGGTCACGCCCGCCTCCTTCGAGCCAACCATCGACTATGTCGTGACAAAAATTCCGAAATTTGCGTTCGAAAAGTTCCCCGGCTCTGAACCTTACCTGACCACGGCGATGAAATCGGTGGGTGAGGCCATGTCCATTGGCCGCACGATCCACGAATCGATGCAAAAGGCGCTGGCCTCGATGGAATCCGGCCTGACTGGCTTTGATGAAGTAGAAATCCCCGGCCTGAACGTTGGTGTCTGGGACGAGGTCAGTGACAAAGTCGCGGTGATCAAAGCGATCAGCAAGCAAACCCCCGACCGTCTGCGCACCATCGCGCAGGCCATGCGTCACGGTTTGACCAATGATGAGATTTTTGGGGTCACCAAATTTGACCCTTGGTTCCTGGCCCGCATCCGCGAGATCATCGAGGCCGAGCGTCAGTTGCGCAAAGACGGCCTGCCGGTGACCGAAGAAGGCATCCGCAGGCTGAAAATGCTTGGCTTTACCGATGCGCGCCTGGGCAACCTGACAGGCCGTGACGAAGGCAATGTACGCCGCGCCCGCCGCAATCTGGGTGTTAACGCAGTATTCAAGCGCATCGACACTTGCGCTGCCGAGTTTGAGGCGCAGACGCCCTATATGTACTCAACCTACGAAGCCCCTATGATGGGTGATGTTGAGTGCGAGGCGCGCCCGAGTGACCGCAAGAAAGTTGTTATCCTGGGCGGCGGCCCCAACCGGATCGGTCAGGGGATCGAATTCGATTATTGCTGTTGTCACGCCTGCTTCGCACTGACCGATGCGGGCTATGAGACCATCATGATCAACTGTAACCCCGAAACGGTTTCAACCGATTATGACACCTCGGACCGGTTGTACTTTGAACCGCTGACATTCGAACACGTCATGGAAATCCTAACGAAAGAACAGGAAAACGGCACTCTGCACGGTGTGATCGTTCAGTTCGGCGGGCAGACCCCGTTGAAACTGGCCAATGCGCTGGAAGAAGAAGGCATTCCGATCCTCGGCACCACGCCCGACGCCATCGACCTGGCCGAAGACCGCGAGCGGTTCCAGGCGCTTGTCAATGATCTGGGCCTGAAACAGCCCAATAACGGCATCGCATCGACCGACGAGCAAGCGCTGAAAATCGCCGAGGATATCGGCTTTCCGCTGGTGATCCGTCCCTCCTATGTTCTGGGTGGCCGCGCGATGGAAATCGTGCGCGATATGGACCAGCTGCGGCGCTATATCAACGAGGCCGTGGTGGTCTCGGGCGACAGCCCTGTGCTGCTAGACAGCTATCTGGCGGGCGCGGTTGAACTGGATGTCGACGCGCTGTGCGACGGCACGGATGTTCATGTCGCAGGCATCATGCAGCATATCGAAGAGGCCGGCGTGCACTCGGGCGATAGCGCCTGTTCGCTGCCACCTTACTCGCTGTCGAAAGAAGTGATTGGCCGGGTCAAAGAGCAGACCTTCAAGCTGGCCAAGGCGCTGAACGTTGTCGGCTTGATGAACATTCAATTCGCGATCAAGGATGATGATATCTACTTGATCGAGGTCAACCCGCGCGCCTCGCGTACCGTGCCCTTCGTGGCCAAAGCGACGGACAGCGCCATCGCCTCAATCGCCGCGCGTGTGATGGCCGGCGAGAAGCTGGCGGATTTCCCGTTGCGCCCGGCTTACAAGACCGTGGACGACACCAAGATCGCCGACCAGATGACACTGGCAGACCCGGATATGCCGTGGTTCTCGGTGAAAGAGGCGGTGCTGCCCTTCGCCCGGTTCCCCGGCGTCGACACTATTCTGGGGCCTGAGATGCGCTCGACCGGAGAAGTCATGGGCTGGGACCGCGACTTCCCCCGCGCCTTCCTCAAAGCACAGATGGGTGCGGGAATGGTGCTGCCATCCTCGGGACGTGCGTTTATTTCGATCAAGGATGCCGACAAGACGCCTGCCATGCTTGAGGCTGCACAGGTTCTGGCCGCGCAGGGCTTTGCCCTTGTCGCCACCCGCGGAACGCAAAGCTGGCTGGCCGAGCACGGTATTGCCTGTGATCTGGTCAACAAGGTCTACGAAGGTCGCCCCGACGTGGCTGACATGCTTAAAGATGGTCAGGTACAGTTGGTGATGAATACCACCGAAGGTGCACAGGCGGTCGAGGACAGCAAGGCCATCCGATCCATCGCGCTTTATGACAAGATCCCATATTTCACCACCGCCGCCGCCAGCCACGCTGCCGCGTTGGCGATAAAGGCGCAGGCCGAAGGTGATGTCGAGGTCAGGTCCCTGCAAGGCTGACCTTCCCCCCACTACACCAGAATAAAGCAAAACCCCCGGTCCATGACCGGGGGTTTTCATTTAGACAACCGGCTGCGGTGGTTTCTTGCGCCGTTCCTCCGGCAGGAAGAACACCATGTAGAACACGGGGGCCGCCACCATGGTAAGGACCGTGGCAAAGGCCAGACCACCCATGATGGTCACCGCCATCGACCTGAAGAACGCATCCGTCAACAACGGAGCCATACCCAAAATCGTCGTGATCGCGGCCAGCATCACGGGGCGCAAACGCGAGACCGAAGCCTCGATGATCGATTCACGCAGCCCCTGCCCGGTTGCACGTACCAAATCGATCTCTTCGACCAAAACGATACCATTCTTGATCAGCATCCCCGATAGGCTAAGCAGTCCCAGTAGCGCCGTAAATGTGAACGGCAGACCCGTGCCCAGCAGACCGATCACCACTCCGTTTACCGACATCGGTACCAACAGCCAGATAATGATCGGCTGACGAATGGCGTTGAATATCAGCACCGAAATCAGAACCATGATCAACAGGCTCAACGGCAACTGACGACCCAGGCTTTTATTTGCATCGCCAGCATTCTCGAACTCTCCACCCCATTCCAGTCGATAGCCCGCTGGCAGCTCCATGCTTTCGATGGCTGTGCGGACTTCGGAATGAACCTGCGCAGCTGTCAAATCCGGCGGGATGTCGGCCCCTACCGTAATGGTCAGCACACGATCCCGGCGGTGAACCAGCGTATTGAGTGCCTTATATTCGAACCTGTCGACCATCTGCTCGATCGGTACGAATTTCTGCGACTGGTCCGAGAATACAACCTGATCCACGATCGAATAATCCCCGTCCACCGGGCGGCGCAAGATGATCGGAATCAGGCGGTCGCGCTCGCGGAACACACCACCGGTGATCCCATCGGTCGAGAATTGCAGAGTCGCCGCGATATCTTCGCGCGACACCCCAGCGGTCTGCGCCCGTTCGGTCGCATAAATTGGCTGGACAGCCAGCCCTTGTTCGCGCCAGTCGTGATAGACGTTCAGCGCATTGGGCGAGGCCGCGCGCATCGTCTGCACAGCCTCATTCGCAAGTTGCCGAAGCACCGCCGGATCGCTTCCCGAGAAACGGGCCTGAATTGGATCACCGCCGCCAGGACCAAAGACCAGCCGCTTGGTGCGGAACTTGCCTTCGGGGAACTGCGCCGAGCCAAACGCCTCGAGATCCGCCCGCAAAGCCGGAATGTCATCCAATGTTTCCGTCCGGATGATCATGTGACCGTAGCTGGGGTTCGGTTTTTCCGAAGAGTAGGTCAACAAAAAACGAGTTGCTCCTTGCCCAACAAATGTCGTGACAGATACCACATCGTCCCGATCCGCCAGCCAGTTTTCGAAAACAGCCATATCCTCGGCGGTGCGCGCAATGGGTGTGCCCTGCGGCAGGTTGTAATGCACGAAAAACAGCGGTGTATTCGAGTCTGGAAAGAACTGTTGTTTGACCAAGCCAAATCCTGCGAAACAGACCACCGTAATGCCCACCAGCATTGCAATCACCATCCAACGGAACCGCAGCGCCCAGTTTAGGATCGCGCCATAAACACGGAACATGATCCCGCCATAGGCATCAATTTCACCTTCTTTGCCCTGCTTGAAGAAATAGTGCCCAAGCATCGGAGTCACCGTCAGTGCCAGGGTCCAGCTCAGCAGCAGCGATATCCCGATAACAGCAAATAGCGAAAACAAGAACTCACCCGTCGCATCAGGGCTAAGACCAATCCCGGCAAAAGCCATGATGCCAATCACCGTTGCTCCCAACAGCGGGATTTGCGTTTTGGCCGCAGCCTCATCCGCCGCATCGCGCGAATTCTTGCCGCGCAGCATTGCAATCTGCATTCCTTCGGCCACCACAATGGCGTTGTCCACCAACATACCCATCGCGATGATCAAAGCGCCCAACGAAATTCGTTCCATTTCGATCGAGAACAATGCCATGAACAACAACGTGCCAACCACGGTCAGCAACAGAGTTGTTCCCACAACCACAGCCGCGCGCCAACCCATGAACAGGGCCAAAACCGCAACAACAATAGAGACCGACAGCGCGAGGTTCACCAGAAAATCGTTCGATGCCTGCTCAACAACGACGTGCTGCTGGTAAATCGGCAGGATTTCGACACCATAGGGGATCTGAGAATCCAACTCGGCAAATTTCGCGTCAGCACGCTTGCCGACCTCAACGATATTATCAGTCGAAAGCCCAGCAATACCCAGAGTGAAGGCTTCGGTCCCGTTGAACCGGATGATGACATTAGGATCGGTTAGGCGACCACGATGTACATTCGACATATCGAACAGGTTGATAACCTGGCCCTGCGATCCAACAGAAAGGCCAGCAATGGCGGAAACCGTATCGGACCCTTCGGCGGTTAATATCGCGGTCCGGCCATCTTCTGATCGCAATGACCCCGACGAGTTTACCGAGTCCGCATTTGTAATCGCGTCGGTAAGCGCCTGCAGAGGCACGTTCTGGTTCACCGAAATAGACAGGTCGGGTTCGATAAAGATCGCCTCTTGCGGCAGGCCCATCACCTCGACATCAGCGACACCGTCAACCGTCAGTAGTTCGCGCCGAAGAAATGTGGAAAGCTCATGTTTTTCAGCGTCCGAGAAGCCCTCGGCCGTGACCGCATAAAACAAGCCAAACACATCGCCAAACCCGTCATTGACCAGCGGATCACCCACCCCCGATGGCAGCTCCCGTGAGGCGTCACGGACCTTGGCGCGCAATTTGGTCCAGATCTCCGGCAGCTCGGTCCCATCATAGGCTGAGTTAATCTCGACCTCGATCAGCGAAAAACCGGGCTGGTTCATTGATGTGATTGTCTTGACCTCGCCCATCTGCTGGATGGCGGATTCCAGTGGCTCTGAAACCTCCAGCGCCACTTGTTCAGCCGTTGCCCCCGGATACTGGGTAGCGATGACGGCGTTTTTGATTGTGAAGGCTGGATCTTCCAGACGGCCAAGCGACAGAAATCCCCAGATGCCGCCGAACAAGGCGATCAGGATGACCAGCCATGTATAGATAGGGCGATCAATGGATGCGCGTGCGATGTTCATCAATCCGCCCCTTAGTTGGCAAGACCGGTAAAGCGGCGCACCACCTGACCGTCAATCAAAACGTCGCCGCCGGCGACAACGATTTCTTCCCCGTCACTTAGGCCGTCCAGTACGTTGACATCACCAGTTTCCGTGGGCTCGATGGTAACGGGGACGCGGCGCAGTGTCCCTTGGTCAGCCCCAGTCGGAGAAAACACCATTACGCCCAGCGCCCCTTCGACATCGGCCACAATGGCTGTAGGCGGAACAAAGATCCCCCGTTTCTGGTCCTTGACCCGAACGGTCACAGTAGCCGACGAACCAGGCAGAATTTGCAGCCCTTCAGGCGGTGTCAGGCCAAATTGGATGCGGAAGGTTTGACCGACACTTGAAGATTCAGCATCGAATTCGCGGATCTGAAGCGGGAAGACTTCGTCGCTCACCGGAAATTTCGCGGTGATGGTGATGTCATCCTGCTGGCCCGACCGTTGAAACAAAATTTCGGGTACGTCGACCTCAATCCGAAGTTCGGACATATCATGGATGCGCACGATCGGGGTACCTGCGGAAACAGTGGTAAAGGCCTCGACCGCCCGGCTGGACACCAGCGCGTTAAACGGTGCCGTCAATGTCGCCTGTTCCAGGTCGTATAGCGCGTCACGCACAGCGATATCAGCCAGTTGCGCCGCAGTCTCAGAGTCGTCCACAGCCACTTGGCTGGCCGCAGTTCCCCGCAGCCGAGACAGGCGGGCCAGGGTCCGATCCGCCTGATCTTTCTGCAGAACGGCACGATCATAGCGGCGCTGGAACGGCTCGCGATCCAGCTCGGCGATCAGCTCACCCTTGGGGATGACAAATCCTTCAGCCACTGGCATTTCAACAATCTGTCCAGCCACCTGAAAGGCCAGATCAACCGTTTGCCGCGCAGCGACGCGACCAAAGAACTGACGTGTGAACCCAGGCGTGGTTTCCTTTACCACCATCAGCTTTACCGGCTTGGCAGCTTCTTCAGCCATGATTGAGCTGGAGAGAAAGATCAGGGCCACGCCCACAGCAGAGATCAGTTTCATTTCTTCAGTCCCTCGGGAATTCCAGTTTTCAGTATGTTTTCCCGGATCTTCCGGGCCAGTCTTGCGAATTCTGCGGTTTCATCTTTGTTCAGTCCGGACGCGCGCTGAAACAGGGCGCCCGCTTGGGCCACAAGCATCTGGCGTGTTTCTGTGCCTTTTTCGGTCAAAACCAAAAGCCATGCACGGCGATCCTCTGGATCGCGTTCACGTCTCAGATAGCCCGCTTTTTCCAAGGCATCGGCGGTCGAGGTGATTGTCGAAGGAACTGACAGCATGTCAGCCGCTAAAACGCCCATGCGCCTGGGCTGGTCCAATTTGATCACCATATGGCATTCCTGATGGCTCAGCTCTATTTCGATGGCATCGAAGCTCTCCTCGAGCTTCCAATAGAGCGCATACACACCCATCATCGCCTGCATCTCGGGGCTTAAGCGATGCAACAGAGTGTTATGATCATGGGCCATGGGATGATTCCTTGCAGAATTTGACGCGTATATACTTCGAAAAACGAACTATTCAAGAACTGAAGCTCAATTTCCAACCAAGCTTAACATTCCCTCGGGTCAATCTCTCTTGAACAATACCAATCATAACGGCATTTTGGGTGAATCCAGAAATCCAGGACCCAACATGTATACGCCAGCAATCACCGGCTCGGGTGTTTTCACGCCAGATAATGTCATTACGAATGCCGAGCTCGTTTCGGCCTTCAATGCATATGCCGACAAGATGAACACCCAGAACGCAGAGGCGATTGCCGCTGGTGACGTTGAGCCGATGCAGCATTCGTCTGAAGAGTTCATTCTGAAGGCCTCCGGAATCGAAAACCGCTATGTGATGGACAAAGCGGGCGTTCTGGATCCCGACGTGATGCACCCGCTGTTTCGTCAGCGCTCTGACGATGAACCTGGCATCATGACCGAAATGGCCGTTGACGCCTGCAAGAAAGCGCTGGCACAGGCCGGGCGCAACGGGGACGATGTTGATCTGGTAATCTGCGCGGCTTCGAACCATGAACGGGCTTATCCTGCAATCGCGATCGAGATCCAGCATGCGCTGGGTTGCAAAGGGTTCGGATTCGACATGAACGTTGCCTGTTCTTCGGCCACGTTCGGCATTCAGGCGGCAGCGGATATGGTCAGGTCCGGTTCGGTAAAATGTGCGCTTGTGGTAAACCCCGAGATTTGCACGGGCCACCTGGAATGGCGTGACCGAGATTGCCACTTTATTTTTGGTGACGTGGCAACGGCCACCGTGATCGAACGGATCGAGGATGCGACCGGACCGCATTTCGAGATTTTGTCGACCAGCTGCGCCACGGATTTTTCCAACAACATCCGAAACAATAATGGCTTCCTGCGTCGCACTCGGCCAGAGGGATTGACCGACCGCCGCGATATGCAGTTCATGCAAAACGGCCGTAGAGTGTTCAAAGAGGTTCTTCCAATGGTCAGCAAGCACATTGCCGATCACATGGACGCCGAAGGGATCAGCAACGCCGATCTCAAACGTCTTTGGCTGCATCAGGCGAACAAAACGATGAATGATTTTATCGGTAAAAAAGTCATGGGCCGCGAACCCGCCCCCGGAGAGCAGCCAAACATCCTGCAAGACTATGCGAACACGTCCTCGGCTGGGTCGATCATCGCATTTTCGAAATACTCTGACGATTTCACCGATGGCGAGATCGGCCTTATCTGTTCCTTCGGAGCAGGGTATTCCGTGGGTTCGGTAATCGTGAAACGGCACGGTTAAGACAACACTCCGCGCAACCACAAATTCGTACAAGAAAGCCGGGCTTATTCTACCCTGCTTGGTTGTTTGATCCTTGTTTCAGCACTGGCATCACCCCGTCCGGCGGCAAGCGGCAAAAGCCCCAGCATGCGAGCGTTCAGATCGGGTCAAGTTTGACCTAGCATGTCATGAGTATCGGTACGCACACCAAACTGGATCAAGACACGCAACTTCCCTTGCCTCAGCTCACGCTTTCTTCTTCCAGGTGCAGCTTCATCTCGATCAGAACATGCTGCAGCAGGCTGGTTTCCTTCAACAGGCGTTTGGCCTCGTTCACCGTGATGATACCGTCTTCGATAGCTGACTGATATTCGGTCATAAGCATGGCAAAGCGTTGGCTCAACGCGATGACATCCGAATTCACACCTCCGGTGCGAGGAGCGTCCGTGTTGCGGCCATCATATGACAGCGTAATGTTCTTGAGGTCGGCCAACGCCGACGTCACATGCGGAAAGTTGGCCACCGCTTCAAGGCGTGCAACCGCATCAACCGGCATGAACCGATCAGCATGCTCTGCATTATCTGAATAATATCGGCCAAGCGTGGCTTTGGATTTACCCGTGATCTCGCACGCGGACTCAATTCCAACGTCCTTGACCAACGCTTCGGTGTGCTTTTTGAGATAGGCCCCGATATCTGCCATGTTTTTACCTTTGCTACCTGCCTTCCCCACTACATCTGCCATTGCGGGGGAAAGGGAAATGAAATTTCCCATACCTGATTCATAATTGAAATGCGATATGTTGGCTATCCCTCAGATATGCGAGGGTTTTGTGAGTGAGTGGCGGCAATAATGCCGGTAGCGAGTGATAGCGGGGCACATATTAGCCCCGCTTCGTTTAGGCCGCTTATAGGCCGAAGGCGTCGCTGTTGTGAGTGCAGGGGCTCCATCCCCAAAGAGCGTGAGCTCATCCCCTAACTGGACAACGGCGGCGTCGCTCATTTCGCCACATGAGATGGCTTGCCCAGGCGGGGCTGGCGAATTAGACCCGAGCCATGGCAAAACTTTACTTCAACTACTCGACTATGAACGCGGGCAAATCGACCGTGTTGCTGCAGGCCTCGCATAATTATCGCGAGCGCGGCATGGATACTTACCTGATGACGGCTGCATTGGATGGGCGCGCCGGTGCTGGGAAAATTGCCTCGCGGATTGGGATATCATCCGAGGCTGACACTTTTGACACCGATGATGATGTTTTCGCCATGATCGAAGCCCGTCTGGCGCAAGGCAAAATTGCATGTGTCTTTATCGACGAAGCCCAGTTCCTGACCGAAGATCAGGTCTGGCAACTGGCCCGCGCCGTAGATGACCTGAACGTGCCGGTGCTGGCTTATGGGTTGCGGGTCGATTTTCAGGGCCGGCTGTTTCCCGGATCGGCCGCCTTGCTGGCGCTGGCGGATGAGATGCGTGAGGTTCGCACGATCTGCGAATGCGGCCGCAAGGCAACAATGGTGATTCGTCAGGACGAGAATGGAAATCCCATCACCCAAGGTGCTCAGGTCCAAATTGGTGGCAACGAAACCTATGTCTCGCTGTGCCGCAGGCATTGGCGCGAGGCCGTGGGCACCTAAACCGGATTTGGCAGCGGGCGCCCCTGAACAAAGGCCGCAACATTATCTAGCGCCATGTGCCCCATAGCGCTGCGGACCTCCTCAGTCGCGGTACCCAGGTGGGGCAACAGGGTCACGTTCTGCAAATCTATCAGAGCTTGCGGCACTGCGGGTTCGAATTCGTAGACATCCAGACCCGCACCCGCGATTTGCTTTTCTTGCAACGCCGAAATCAGGGCCGATTCATCCAATACCTCTCCCCGAGAAATATTGATCAGGATGGCAGCAGCGTTCATCGCCTGCAGCACCTGCGCGTTGATCAGATGCCGGGTTTCGGCACCGCCCGGCACAGCCAGGATCAGGAAATCGACACCGGCAGCCAAAGCTTTGAGGTCTGAGACATAATCCGCCGGAAACTCTAACTCCTTTGGACTGCGCGATTGATAGGCGACGTGCATACCAAACCCATAGTGGCAACGTCGCGCGATGGCTTGCCCAATGCGCCCCATGCCCACAATGCCGACCCGTTTGCCGGTCACGTGATGGCCCAACATCTGTGTCGGGTGCCAGCCCTGCCAAAGGTTTGAACGTACCAGCCGTTCGCCTTCTCCGGCGCGGCGGGCCGTGGACAGCAGCAATGTCATGGCAATATCGGCAGTCGCATCTGTGACAGCGCCCGGCGTATTGGTCACCGCGATTCCGGCCTGACGGGCCGCCTCCACATCTATGTGATTATACCCAACCCCAAAGTTTGCCAGCAGTTTGCACCGCGGTTCCGGCACCTCAGCAAAGATCTGGGCAGAAAACAGGTCGCCCAAGGTCGGCACCACCACATCGAATTCGGACAGCGCATGCCCCATTTCCTTGAGTGACATCGGCAAGGTTTCACTGCGCATCTCTGCGTCAAACTCTGCGCGTGCACGTGCTGCGACAGAGGCGGTCATCGGTCGGGCAATGAACACACGCATCAGTGCATCCGCCCACCGGTTGGAACCTTGCCATCCGGCCCGATCAGGACGATCTCACCAGTCTCATCGGGCAATCCTAAAACAAGCACTTCGGACAGGAACTTGCCGATCTGGCGCGGAGGGAAATTTACCACCGCCATCACCTGCTTGCCCACCAATGAGGCGGGATCATAATGCGCAGTGATCTGGGCCGAGGTTTTCCGCTCGCCGATATCTCGTCCAAAATCGATCCACATCTTGATCGCTGGCTTGCGCGCTTCGGGGAAGGGCTCGGCGCGGATAACCTCGCCGACGCGAATGTCGACCTTGAGAAAATCGTCGAATGTAATTTCACTCACGAGACAGCTCCTTGGATCGGTCGGTTGCGGCTTTGACCGCCCTGTGTAGCAAGGCCGGGAAACCCTCTTCTTCATGCATCAAAACCTCAAGCGCGGCCTGAGTGGTTCCGTTGGGAGAGGTGACGTTGACCCGCAATTGCGAAGGGTGATCATCCGCAGCCATTGCCAAGGCCCCTGCCCCGGCAACTGTGGATTTGGCCAGCTTCATCGCCAGTTCTGGTGGCAAGCCGTGCGCTTCGCCCGCTTGCGCCAGCGTTTCGATCAGATGGAATACATAGGCCGGGCCCGAACCGCTGACGCCGGTCACCGCATCAATCTGCGCCTCATCATCCAGCCGCACCGTCTGACCAATCGCCGAGAGCAGATCTTCGGCCAGCACGATATCTGCGTCCGAGGTCGCGGAATTCCCGATCAAGGCCGTGATCCCTTGCCGAACCGCAGCAGGCGTATTTGGCATTGCCCGGATGATTGGTGTGTCTGCCCCCAGAACATCTTCGAAAGTGGCCAGTGACGTGCCTGCCGCGACTGAAATAAATAGGCTGTCACCTCCGCCCAGCGCTTGAATGGCAGGCAGGGCTTTGCCCATCATTTGGGGTTTGACGGCCACCAGAACCACAGCCGGGGCCTCGGGAAGAGGTGTGTTGATGTTGACACCCTGCGCCTTCAGCCAATCCGAGGGATAAGGGTCTATCACCCAGACCGAGGCCGCTGGCAGGCCATGTTCCAACCAGCCCGCAAGCATCGCTGACCCCATCTTGCCGCACCCCAGAAGCACCAGCCCCTGTTCCGCAACGCGCGAGATATCCATGTTTGCCCCTCCCCATTTGGTTTGGGGCAAAGCTTTACGCGCGGCCGTAAGCCTCTGCAATGGCGACTTGCATTGCATCTTCGGGGTCACGGTTTCCCCATGTGACCAGTTGGATCGCAGGGTAATAGCGCTCGGCGCTCAGCACGGCGGCGGTGATCATGGTGTCAATCTGTTCCGGGCTGGCCGACTGCCCCCCGGTCAAAACCAGGCCATAACGATAAACCATCAGCTTCTGATTGGCCCAGTAGGTAAACGCCCCGGCCCAACACTGATCATTCATCTTGTTCAGCAGCTCATAAAGCTCTGGCTCCCGCTCGGACGGCGGTTCCATTTCGAACGAACACACCATACGCAGCGTTTCGTCGTAATTCGACCAGGCCAATGTGATCGAGTATGTGCGCCACTGCCCTTCGACAGCCATCGCAATCTGATCATCCCCGATGCGGTCAAAATCCCAATCGTGATGTTCGGCAAGATGTTCAACTATATCGATCGGATGAAGGTCTTCTTCGAGAAACTGTTCGGAAAGGGCCATAATGCCACCTCACTAATCTCTAGCATTTTGGGGCTGACAGCGCCCCAGCGCTAGTTGCCTGCTCTACAAGCCGGGCTTCCCCAGTCTGCCTGTACTAAATATGGTGCGCTGTGGGTGGTGGCCTGACAACCCCCATTTTTGGGGATAACAGCAATAAGTTGTGGATAGCTGGCAACGGGGATCAAAATATTGGCATCAGATGCAGCTTTGTCTTGCTTAATTCCCGCAAGACGGCATGATGCACAACACCGCACAACCCAGAACCGGATTGCGCGACGTTTGTCTTTTTCCAAAATTTCGCGGGGGATTATTCGCCCAGCTTGGCTTCCAACGCTGCAATGCGCGCCTCGAGCGCTGTGTTTTCCTCGCGCGCTTTCTGAGCCATGGCACGGACAGCGTCGAATTCTTCGCGTGTGACGAAATCGCGATCAGCCAGCCAACGGTCGATCATCGACTTCATGGCGTTCTCCGCCTCGTCCTTTGCGCCTTGGGCAACACCCATGGCGTTGGTCATGAGTTGGGAAACATCATCCAGAATCTTGTTGCGGGTTTGCATGGTTATCCTCCGATTTGGCGGTTGGTCTCTATATGGGGAATGATTGGCGCAGGCTCAAGGTTGACTTAACCCTCAAAGCCCGGGCAATGAGACGCACATGCAGGCTGTTCTGAATTTCCCCGATCTGTCGCCCGAACTTTTCTCGATCTCGCTGTTCGGGATGGATTTCGCACTTAGATGGTACGCCCTCGCCTATATCGCCGGGATTGTGATTGCATGGCGCCTGGGGGTGATCGCCCTAAAGCGCCCCGCCCTGTGGCCCGACAAGGCGCCACCTATGCAACCCGCCCAGCTTGAGGATCTGATCACCTGGATCATCCTGGGCGTGATTCTGGGCGGGCGACTTGGGTTCGTGCTGTTTTATCAACCAGCTTATTACCTTTCGAACCCGATCGAAATTCTGATGGTCTGGCAGGGCGGCATGGCCTTCCACGGTGGATTGCTAGGCGTCGTCGTGGCCTCATATATCTATGCAAGACGTCACCAAATTTCGATTTTGCCGCTTGCTGATCTGATCGCGCATACCGTGCCGCCTGGGCTGTTATTGGGTCGTGTCGCGAATTTCATCAACGCCGAACTGTGGGGAAGGCCCAGCGTCCTGCCCTGGGCCTTTGTATTCCCCGGTGCCGCCGCCCAAAACTGCCCGGAGGTTATTGGTCTTTGCGCCCGCCACCCCTCTCAGCTTTACGAAGCCGCGCTTGAGGGGTTGCTGCTGGGTGCCTTGCTCTTGTGGCTGGTCTATCGGCGCCACGCTTTCCAAAGACCTGGATTGGTCACGGGAGTGTTTCTGTCCGGCTATGGCGCATCGCGTTTCATTGTCGAGTTTTTCCGGCAGCCCGATGCGCAGTTTGTTTCACCCGGAAATCCGCTTGGACTTGCCTGGCAAATGGGCGGCTACGGCCTGACCATGGGCCAGTTACTGTCTTTGCCAATGATTGCCTTTGGCCTTTGGCTGGCATCACGCGCTAAGGCCAAGTGATGACCCTCGCCAACCTCTTACAGGCACGTATCGCACAAGACGGCCCGATGAGTGTAGCCGACTATATGACCGAATGCCTGCTGCACCCGACACTGGGATATTACTCCACCCGCGACCCCCTTGGCCCGCAGGGCGATTTCATCACCGCCCCGGAAATCAGCCAGATGTTTGGCGAACTAATCGGGCTCAGCCTTGCGCAATGGTGGATTGACCAGGGACGTCCGGGCCGTTTCACGCTAGCGGAGCTGGGTCCCGGGCGCGGAACGCTGATGGCTGACATGCTGCGTGCAACACAGGGCGTGGATGGCTTTCACCCGGCGGCAGATATTGTACTGCTTGAGGCCTCACCAACCCTGCGCGCCATTCAGGCAAAGACGCTGGATGCCTATGCTCCACGCTGGATTACATCGGTCACCGATCTACCCGATTCCCCGCTTTTTCTGGTGGCAAACGAGTTCTTTGACGCCCTGCCCATTCGCCAATTCATCCGCGATGACAGCGATTGGCGGGAACGTTTGATCGGGATGAAGGACGAATCACTGGCTTTTGGCCTGGGGCCGCGGTCGCCACAGATCGCTTTGAAGAACCGGCTTGAGGACACGCAGGATGGGGATCTGGTCGAGCTTTGCCCTTCGGCCATACCGATCATCACTGTGATCGCCGGACGGATCGCGACACATGGCGGGGCCGGACTGATCCTGGATTATGGCGACTGGCATTCGCTTGGGGATACTTTTCAGGCGCTACATGCCCACAAGCCGATAGACCCGCTTTCCAGCCCCGGACAAGCTGATCTGACCGCCCATGTGGACTTCGAACCTCTGGCGAGCGCAGCGCGAGCTGCGGGCTGCGCCCATTCGCGCCTGACACCCCAAGGCGTTTTTCTGGAACGGCTGGGCATCACTGCGCGGGCGCAAGCATTGGCGAAACCACTCAGCGGGTCCAAGCTTGAGGCGTTGATAGCCGCACATCGCCGGTTGACGCACCCAGAGGAAATGGGAAACCTGTTCAAAGTACTGGGCCTGTACCCATCTTATGCCGCATTACCACCGGGACTGGAATCATGACGCTGGAAATTCTGACTTCGGATCTCTTGTCATCCGTACGCCATGGTTTTTTCTGCCGCCGAGGCGGGGCCTCATCCGGGATATTTGCAGGGCTCAACTGCGGTCATGGATCATCTGACCAGACCGAGGCTGTCGCGTTAAACCGTAACCGCGTAGCGGATGCGATGGAGGTCGATCCCGGATCCCTTATCGGGGTGCATCAGGTGCATTCACCGACGGTCATAACTGTTGATGGTCCAATCGACGGGGAAAAGCCTAAAGCAGACGCGTTGGTTACGGCCTATCCCGGGCTGGCGCTGACCATCCTCACGGCGGATTGCCAACCTGTTCTTTTTGCCGACACCCACGCAAAAGTGATAGGAGCTGCACATGCGGGTTGGCGCGGCGCGCTAGACGGTGTGCTTGAGGCCACGTTGGACTCCATGGAGGCGCTGGGAGCACGGCGCGAGAATACAGTGGCTGTCATAGGGCCCACAATCTCTCAAACTGCGTATGAGGTCGGACCCGAGTTCCTAGAAGAATTTGCCACTGAATCATCAGAAAACCTGCGATTCTTCGCAAATGGAACGGGTGATCGGATGCAATTTGACCTCCCGTCCTATGGGCTGCACCGGTTACGTCAGGCTGGTGTCGGGCATGCAGAGTGGATTCGTCATTGCACCTATTCGGACCCGAACAGATTCTATTCGTACCGCCGATCGGTTCATGCAAAAGAAGCCGACTACGGCCGCCTGATTTCCGCAATCAAACTGTGACGCGCGTCCTGATTGTGGCGAAATCGCCGCTTTTTCGCCACATTTGTTGTGTCTATATGAGTCGCCAAAATTAGGTTTTATTGCCCTCTCTCAGATGGTTATCTGCATATTTCCGAATGTGAGCGCGGCTAGATTAAGAAAAGGAAACAACCAACTTTCTTTTGTCCCAGATTCAACCCGCGTCAGCCTTATGGCCGCCTCAATATGGCGACACGTTAGGCTCAGATTGGGTCGTTAGGCACTAAGCCTTGAACGAGTAGGACAACAGGATGAAACAAAGATCCCGCTTTCTCAGCGCTGTTCTGAAAGCGTCCAGAGAGCAAAAACTGGAGATGCCGTGGAAGCGGGTTTCCAGCCGTTCTGCCAGTGTGGCGCGCCGTTTGGCTTCGCGACGCTGATTAGACAGGCCTACCAAAGCCATTCTGCCGGCTTTGAGGGTCAAGACACACAGCGGGGGTGCTCCGATCCGGTGTGTGGCGCTTCACAGACGCTTTCTGTGAATGTGTTTAGGAGTTTGTGTGCGTAGACAATTTTCGTCTGCGAGTTGTGAGTTTGTCTGGGGGGTCAATGTGTTGACCAAGAGTTTGCGAAATTCCATCGCACCGCGCGGCCGTTACAGCCGACGTCTCGAAGTCGCCATAGCATTCAAGACAAAGAAAACCGATCGGGCGGGCCTGTACGGGGGTTCAGCCTTCCTGAGCGGATGTTTGAGGGGACGGAATTAGTATGACTATTCCACATTCTTTGGCCCGCGCCGCCAGAAACGCCGTCGATACGTCGACAATGCTGCGCGAGATTCCAAGAAATACAACAAAACAAAAAGCGCAGCTGCGGCGCTATGAGGTCAGTTCATTGTTGAGCAATGGCGAGGTATCCCAAACCCGCCACATCGCGCCAGCGCTGCCCATGTTCGAGGATGCGTTTTGTGCCTTTACGCGGGGTTCGCTTGTCGAAACCGAAAACGGGCCGATAGCGATCGAAGATCTTTTACCTGGCGATACGGTTTTGACCCAGAATGGAACTTCGGAAACCGTGGTCTGGAAGGGCTCGGTTACTTTGATCCCCGGTCGCGAAGACTCGCGTGGTCGCACGCGCCCGCTGACACGCATCATGGCGGATACCTTCGGAATGCAAAAACCGATGTCAGGCGTGACTGTCGGTCCGGCTGCGCGCCTGTTAGGCACCCCAGCACATCTGCGGCACTTGTATGGCGGATCTCCTGTTTTGACGCCCGCACACGAGTTCCAAGACGGGATGGGCGTCATCGAGATGCTACCGCCTACCCCAATCGAATTGTTTCACATCTGTCTGAAACGCCATTCGGTTATCAAGGTAGACGGATTACAGTTTGAATCATATCATCCAGGCGTAAATGCGGTTCGGATGATCAGCCATTCGCTTCGCTCAATCTATTTGAACTTGTTCGAGCATGTCGAATCGCTAAATGACTTTGGCCCGCTGCAGTTACCGCGTGCCGGAGATGGAGAGGTGGACGCAATCACTGCCTGAGTTTTAACCAGTACTGCAAAGTGGGGGCTTTATGCAGATTTTAATTAGTTGGGTTTTGTTTCTGGTTGTCACGGCGATTCTGCCGCCGTGCACCAGCCGTCACAAAAGGATGCGCTTTACGCCGTCCGGTTCATTCGTTCTTCCAGGACGTCAAACGGTACACCGGGCTCGTCCTTAGCGCCGCGTATCACAAGTGAGGTTTTAACGCTGGCTACGTTTGGCGTGGTCAGCAACTCGCCTGTTAAAAACTGCTGAAAGCTGCTGAGATCCGGAGCGACGCATTTCAGAATAAAATCCACTTCGCCGTTCAACATGTGGCATTCACGGACAAGTGGCCACTCGCGGCAGCGTTCCTCGAATGCGCTGAGTTCGGCTTCGGCTTGGCTTTCCAGTCCGACGCTTGCAAAGACCTGAACCTCAAAACCCAGCTCACGCGCATTCACTTCCGCGTGGTATCCGCGGATAAGGCCCGAGTCCTCCAATGTGCGCACGCGCCGCAGGCACGGAGGCGCGGAAATTCCCACACGTTTCGCGAGCTCTACATTGGTCATGCGACCGTCTGCCTGCAATTCTGCCAGAATCTTGCGGTCAATCTCGTCCAGCCGTGTCGCGACCATAAAAAGCTCCTGAATTTTCGGTTGTTATATCAGCACCCAAGGGATGCGCAATAATGTTTCGCGTTTGCGCAATATTCTTTGGTTTTCCAGGTATTTTTCTAGCGCGAGTTGTGAAACGGATTCTCCGATACGGCACGAAGGGGCTTTAAGCGCCTCAAGGGGGTCGCTATATCCATTCGCCAAGGGGCCGCAGGCCCGTATCAGGCAGATCGAGTCGGGGGTATCATGGCCGAAACAAAACACACCAGGGTTCTGATAATCGGATCAGGACCTGCCGGTTATACTGCGGGCGTCTATGCCAGCCGTGCGATGCTGGAACCAATCCTGGTTCAGGGCATCGAGCCGGGCGGACAGCTGACGACCACCACCGAGGTCGAGAACTATCCCGGTTTTACCGAAGTCCAGGGGCCTGATCTGATGATCAAGATGCAGGAGCACGCCGCCGCGATGGGGTGCGAAATCATCGGCGACATCATCAGCGATCTGGATGTCTCGAAACGCCCATTCACCGCCAAGGGCGACAGCGGCACCATCTACACTGCCGATGCGGTCATTCTGGCCACTGGCGCGCGCGCGAAATGGCTGGGATTGCCCTCGGAAGAGAAGTTCAAAGGCTTTGGCGTTTCCGCCTGCGCCACATGCGACGGGTTCTTCTATCGCGGGCAGGAGATCGTTGTAATCGGCGGCGGCAATACCGCCGTGGAAGAGGCGCTGTTTCTGACCAACTTTGCCAGCAAAGTCACCTTGATCCATCGCCGCGATGAATTGCGCGCCGAAAAGATTCTGCAGGATCGGCTGATGAAGAACGACAAGATCGAGCCCCTGTGGTTCCACGAACTGGACGAGGTCACCGGAACCGACGCGCCTTTGGGTGTCGAAGGCGTGCGCGTCAAGAATGTGAAAACCGGTGAGATTCGCGAAATCCCCTGCAAAGGTGTTTTCATCGCCATCGGCCACGCGCCCGCGAATGAGCTGGTCAAGGACTCGCTGGAAACCCATATGGGCGGCTATGTGATCACCAAACCGGGCTCCACAGAAACCTCCATTCCAGGTGTCTTTGCTGCCGGAGACCTGACAGATCACATCTACCGTCAAGCCGTTACCAGCGCCGGGATGGGCTGTATGGCCGCGCTGGATGCTGAACGGTTCCTGGCCGAGCAGGATTAATCAGGTGATCGAATTCTCCGGCCCGATCTGGAGAATTCTGTTCCTGTCACAGATAGACGCCCCTTTGGCCCCAGCACGGGCGCCAGAGGGGCGTTTTCATTATGCGGGCCAATTCGCGCTTTATTCTTCGCTGAGCGCTGAGGGTGCCGAAATAGCCATCAAACGCTATGTCTGCCCATCCGATCCACCACGCATTCTTCAAAAATGCCGGATCACCGGCGCTCGGCTGGTAGATCTGCGGGGGCGCAGCGAAGCCTCGGTCGTGTGGCAGGATATCCACGAAAAAGAAGGCGCCTCACCCACCTGGCTATTTTCGGATGACGCCCGCGCCAAAGGCGCCGACGGCTTGCTATACAGCTCGCGATCCCGCCCAGAACTCAGTCATGCGGTTTTGTTTAGCACCTCGCCAGAGGTAGTGTGCCTGGATGGGGATCCGCATCCCTGGTTGCCGGGGCATAGAGGCTTCGCTTGACCCCCGCTCTGCGCCGTTACAGACTCTGAGATGCGAGCAAAACGAACACAGGTGAACCGAGTGAAAAGCGTACTATGGCAAGGCGGGTGGGCTACCCGGCTGAGGATCATGAGCGGCCTGATCCTGTTCATCTTTGCCTTCTTTCACTTCATCAATATCGGTCTGGGACTGTTTCATACTGATTATCTCCACGGAATGCAGAAAGGCCGCCATGTCATTACGCGCAATAACATCGGCAGCGCGATTCTATATCTGGCCTTGCTCGTGCATTTTGGGCTGGCGCTGTATTCGTTAGCTCAGCGCAGAACCATGCGAATGCCTTTCAGTCTGGGGCTACAGGTGGTGCTTGGATTTGTGATTCCACTGCAACTGATCTCGCACCTTGTTCACACCCGATACGCACATTCAGTTTTCGGGGTTAATGATGAGATGGGTTATATCATCGCGCTAATGTGGCCCAGCTATGCAATCTGGACACAAAGCCTGCTTTTGCTGGTGGTTTGGGTCCACAGTTGCATCGGTCTTCACATGTGGCTGCGCCTGACATCCTGGTGGCAAAGGACGCTACCTTATTTGATCGGGCTCGCCGTGTTCATTCCGTCTTTCGCTCTGGCAGGTCTTTTGACAGAGGGCCGACGCATCTGGGCTGATTTCGCCGACCCGTTTCTGCGCGATCAGTATATCGAACATTACAACTGGCCATCGCCCGAGGCATTTCAGGCTCTGATGGGTGTGAGGCAAGATACGCTGCTTGCATTCGGGCTGGCGGTTGGCGCTACATTGCTTGTGTTTCTGGTGCGCAAAATTTTGCGACGCCGGCATTCGGTGCGCATCAAATATGTGGAAGGCCCCGAAATTGTGGCCGAAAAAGGCATGACTCTGCTTGAGATTTCTCAGGCCAACGGCATTCCCCACACTGCGCTATGTGGTGGCAAGGGGCGCTGCACCACCTGTCGCGTTATTGTCGAGAATGGTGCAGATCAGCTCCCCGTCCCCAGTGAGATCGAGGCCCGCAGCTTGGCTGCCGTAAAAGCACCCGAAGGCGCACGCCTGGCCTGTCAGATCCGCCCGACCGAGCCAATCACGGCCTTTCGGATGTACAATCCCGGTAGCGGTCGCAATCGCGCCCATGCCAGTCAGGGGCAGGAACGTAAACTGGCGGTGCTGTTTCTGGACATGCGCGGGTTCACGGCACTGACCACCGGGCAGTTGCCCTATGACATCGTTTTCCTGCTCAACCGGTTCTTTGACGCCATCGTACCAGCCATCACCTCGGATGGGGGTGTGGTCGACAAGTATATGGGTGACGGGCTGCTGGCAGTGTTTGAAACCGCCGATGCTGCAAGTTCAGCACGGGCCGGGATGAAAGCTGCAGCCAATGTCAGCCGCGCATTGCAACGGTTCAACGAACAACTCGAAACCGAGGGCAGCCCGCTTATCCGCATTGGAATGGGGTTACATCTGGGCGATCTGGTTCTGGGCGAAATCGGCGCCGTGGGCACTGCAAGCCGCACGATTATCGGCGACGCCGTGAATGTCGCCAGCCGATTGGAGGCCGAGACCAAGGGGTTGGGTGTCGAGCTTTTGGTTTCGGGCGATCTGCTGAAGGCAGCGGGGCATGAGAGTTGGCAGAACGATCTGCGCCCCTTCCAGTTGCGTGGGGTAACAAGGCCAATTTCTGCCCTGCCGGTCGAACGTGCATCCAACCTCACCCCCAAGATTGCCGCCTGAGAACACACTCATTCAAACCGGTCTATTTGGCCTTGATCCAAGGGATTGTCGTCGGGTTTCGCGTCAAAATGTGGAAAATCCTTCCAATCCGGAGAAAAACCGCGCATATCGTCCTTTGTTTCATAAATCCATCTGGACTTCACCCGACCGCCGGGGCACATGCCCGGCAAACGCCCCTGAATCACTGGCCAATCCATCCTTCGACAAGAGAATTCCCATGACGATGTTAAGCAATCTGGCGCCGATCTCTGAACTTTATGTTTCGTACGAGTCCGCACAGAAACTGAAAGTAGAAGCTGCAGACCTGACAAGCTGGGACCTGAGCCCTCGTCAGATCTGTGATCTGGAACTGCTGATGAATGGCGGGTTCAACCCGCTGAAAGGGTTCCTAAGCGAGGCCGATTACGACAATGTCGTCGAAAACATGCGCCTGGCCGACGGCACCCTTTGGCCGATGCCAATCACGTTGGATGTCAGCGAAGACTTCGCTGAGGGCATCGAACTGGGTCAGGACATTGCACTGCGCGACCAAGAAGGTGTCATTTTGGGCACCATGACTGTGACCGACCGCTGGACGCCGAACAAGGCGCGCGAGGCGGAAAAGGTCTTTGGCGCAGATGACGATGCTCACCCGGCGGTCAACTACCTGCACAACACTGCGGGCAAGGTTTACTTGGGCGGTCCTGTTGTTGGTATCCAACAGCCCGTTCACTATGACTTCCGCGCTCGCCGCGACACACCGAACGAGCTGCGCGCCTATTTCCGCAAGCTGGGTTGGCGCCGTATTGTTGCGTTCCAAACCCGCAACCCGCTGCACCGCGCGCATCAGGAACTGACCTTCCGCGCCGCCAAAGAGGCGCAGGCCAACCTGCTGATCCATCCGGTTGTTGGTATGACCAAGCCGGGCGACGTGGACCACTTTACCCGCGTACGTTGCTATGAGGCTGTTCTGGACAAGTACCCGGCCTCGACAACTTCGATGTCACTGCTGAACCTGGCGATGCGTATGGCAGGCCCGCGCGAGGCGGTGTGGCACGGGTTGATCCGCGCCAACCACGGCTGCACGCATTTCATTGTCGGCCGTGACCACGCAGGCCCCGGCAAGAACTCAGCCGGCGAAGATTTCTATGGCCCCTACGACGCACAGGATTTGTTCCGCCAGTTCCAGGATGAAATCGGCGTCGAAATGGTCGATTTCAAGCACATGGTCTTTGTGCAGGAACGCGCTCAATACGAACCGAATGACGAGATCGCAGACAAAGACAACGTCACGATCCTGAACATCTCCGGCACAGAACTGCGCCGCCGTCTGGCCGAAGGCCTGGAAATCCCCGAATGGTTCAGCTTCCCTGAGGTTGTGACCGAACTGCGCAAGACCAAACCGCCGCGCAGTCAGCAGGGTTTTACCGTATTCTTCACCGGTTTCTCCGGCTCGGGCAAATCGACCATCGCCAACGCGCTTATGGTAAAGCTGATGGAGATGGGCGGTCGTCCGGTGACCCTGCTGGATGGTGACATTGTTCGTAAGAACCTGTCATCGGAACTGGGCTTCTCGAAAGAGCACCGCGACCTGAACATCCGCCGCATCGGCTATGTGGCCAGCGAGATCACCAAGAACGGCGGCATCGCTATCTGTGCCCCAATCGCACCCTACGCCACGACCCGCCGCGCCGTCCGTGAAGATGTCGAAGCGTTCGGCGCTTTTTGCGAGGTTCACGTGGCCACCAGCATCGAAGAATGCGAACGCCGCGACCGCAAGGGCCTGTACAAGCTGGCGCGTGAAGGCAAGATCAAGGAATTCACCGGAATTTCCGATCCCTACGACGTACCTGCCAATCCTGAGCTGAGCGTCGAGACCGAGAATGTGGACGTAGACAACTGCGCCCACCAGGTTCTGCTCAAGCTGGAAAGCATGGGTTTGATCGCCGGATCGTAACCTGCGCAAAGAATCAAGCAAAAGGCCCTCGGTTTCCGGGGGCCTTTTTCTATTGGATTATAGTTCTGCCCGAATGGCGGCGACAGCGCGTCCTTCGAAATCACCAAATTCCACTGCTTTGGACTGGCTGGCCCGCAGGGCATCTAGACACGCGGCATAGTCATCGACCGAAGCGGCTTGAATCGCACTCCGAATGTCGGCCTCGGAATCGCACAGGACCATCCCGGATGTGTCGAAGAAATCACCAATATTGGGACAGCCCCAATAGATCGGCACAGTCGAGCACAAAATCGCGTCTGTCAGCTTTTCCGAAAAGTAATTCCGCTCCCGCACATTCTCGATCACCACCGAATAGCGATATGGGGCCAGCCCGTCAGACTTCAAGTCAAACGGAGTATAGCCACGCCCCATAATATCGACATCTGCCCCGGATTCACGAACCCAGTCGATCACGGAATGGCGCAGCTGATGTCCTTCGAGATCACGTTTGGCCGAGGCGATCAGAGAACAGGATTTAGATTTCTCAACCAAAAGTTCTTGCCAATCAGGCACCATCGTCACGCCATAAGGCAGAAACACGGCGTTTGGGATACCTTGCAACAAAACATCATGAAAGGTCAGCACCCGGAAGAACCGCCGCCACGTATAGCGCAACATGCGATCATGTTTAGCATGGATGGCCGAAGGTTCTCCCATCATCAAAGATATCCGCGCACGTGTTCCCCGACGAAGACGCAAATGTACGGTGGAATTGGGGTACATGATCAGATGGTCCGTGTGCGCAAGATCGCCCACTTTTTTTCCGATCAGACGATCCGGGCAACCTTCGGGCCAAGTCAGTTCCGACAAAGGAACCGTGGCCAGTTTCGGCCCCAACCGATGCCCATAGGGCAGTATGGCGATTGCAGGTTCTGTCATCATCCGGCATCTGGTAAATTAACCTGACCCCGCATAAGGATATGCCCGCGACCGGCGACCTTGATGCCTGTCATCGCATCCGATGGGCCAGCTCGGGTAACAGTCGCCTGACCGGGGCGCCCCATATCATGGCCTTGCTCGGCAATAAAAACGTCCTTTGGCATCAGCCCATGTTTCCAGAGATACGCCGCCATCGCACCAGTGGCAGATCCGGTAAACGGATCCTCGGGCGGGCTGGGCGGGGCCAACAGCAATCTCGAGAATGTATCGCCTGCTTTGGTCGCGCCTTTGAGCGTTACAAGAAAAGGTTCGGCCATATCGGAGCCGGAAAAGCCCGCCTTTTCGGCAATCTCGCGCAAAGGCCTTTCGACCAGTTTTGCCGCGCGCAGGGCGTCGTGATCACGAAGAACAGTGACACAGAAGGGCAGCCCGGTAGAAACAAATTGCGGCGGCGAGATGATCGCCTCTTTGGGCAGGCTGATGGCAGAGGCGACCAGCTCGGCGGGAACATAGGCGCCGAATTGTGGTGCAATCTGCGTCATCTCGATTTCATCACCGCTGATGCAGATCGAAACGATCCCCGCGCCGGTTTCAAGCGTCAGGGTATTGCCTTGCAGCATTCCTCTGGACTGCATTGCAGCTACGGTTGCGATCGTGGGATGCCCGGCAAAGGGGATTTCGCGACTGGCCAGAAAATAACGAACCCGGAAATCGGCCACATCGGACGGGCCAGTAAAGGTGCATTCAACCAAGGACGTCTCGCGCACATAGGCCATGCAGACGTCTTCGGACAGAGCTGCCCCACCATGAACAACAGCGCACCCATTGCCACCAAAGGCGCGATCGCTGAAGGCGTCTACCCAGTCAAAGTCGAACCAATTCATGTGTCGTGCACTCCGATATTCGAACCATCATAGGTTCGACTGTCTCGCCCGACAGGCCATGGATGTCACGAGGAAAACGTACG
Source organism: Ruegeria sp. YTSA105 (assembly GCF_059610225.1). Classification (NCBI taxonomy): domain Bacteria; kingdom Pseudomonadati; phylum Pseudomonadota; class Alphaproteobacteria; order Rhodobacterales; family Roseobacteraceae; genus Ruegeria; species Ruegeria sp. YTSA105. The sequence continues at coordinate 40,569 of NZ_JBXWNE010000005.1, read as the reverse complement.
GAGGTCGCTTTAGTGCACGGCCACCGGCGAAAAATCATGCTCGCGCGCCAGGTTAAACGCCAGCTTGCGATCAGCAACCAGTGCCAGTTGCTGGCCATCGGCATCGTGTACCGCATATAGCAGGCTCAGATCTCCGGCCTGTTCGCGAACTTCCCGAGGTAGATCGGCGACTTCAACTGTTTTGACATAGACGATCCGATCACCTTCGGCGTTGATTTCAAACGGTGTATTCATTGCTCTTACCCCTTCCTTATGTTGATCGTTTGCACCACGGTTTCGGGCACGGCGCGGGTCAGATCCACATGCAGCAGACCATTTTCAATGATCGCCTCGCCAACCTCGACCCCATCGGCCAACACGAACATGCGCTGAAACTGACGTGCCGCGATCCCACGGTGTAGAAAGATACGTCCTTCGCTGTCGTCGCGCTGACGTCCCCGGATCACCAACTGTCGATCTTCGATGGTAATCGACAGGTCCTCTTCTGCAAACCCGGCCACGGCCAGGGTAATGCGGTAGGAAAAATTCGAGGTCTGTTCAATATTATAGGGCGGATACCCTTCATTTCCGGCCTTTGCAGACCGCTCCAGAAGGCGTTCCAACTGCTCGAACCCCAAAAGATGCGGGTATGAGCCCAGAGTAAGTTTAGACACGTATTTTCGTCCTTTATTGCCAAAGCGACGTGTTGTGCGGCCCCATTCTGGCAACCGCGTATAATAGAATATGGGAATATACAGCGATGTCCACAAGGTCTGGCCGGATCAAGCCTGACACACTATCTTGTGTGACAAGCACCACAACAACTCTGAGTCGCCAATGAACGCGCCCACCGATCTTTCGATGAAAACTGATGAGGTTCTGCGGGTAGAGCTGGAAGTTTTCCGCCGTCAACACCGTGATCTTGACGAAGCAATCGAGGCGCTTCAGGCCACTGGCACCTCGGATCAACTGACGATCAAACGGTTGAAAAAGCAGAAACTGCGCCTGAAAGACATCATTCGCCTGATCGAAGACCGCCTGACCCCGGATATCATCGCCTGAGACATCTGAACCGCATTGCCACAAAGGCGGATTTGGCTATAGTTCGCGCTCTTTCGGAAGGCAGGGACGCAAGCGGATGAGCGACGTTAAAGTGGGGATCATCATGGGAAGCCAGTCAGACTGGTCCACGATGAAAGAAGCCGCAGATATTCTGGATGAGTTGGGCGTGGCCTATGAAAAACGCATCGTTTCAGCGCACCGCACCCCAGATCGCTTGTGGGACTATGGCAAGACTGCTGTCTCGCGCGGATTGCAGGTGATCATTGCAGGGGCCGGCGGGGCCGCGCATTTACCGGGTATGATGGCCTCGAAAACACGCGTTCCTGTGATCGGCGTTCCGGTGCAGACGCGGGCACTGTCTGGCGTCGATTCGCTCTATTCCATTGTTCAGATGCCCAAAGGGTTCCCGGTTGCGACTATGGCGATCGGGTCGGCAGGCGGTGCCAATGCGGGATTGATGGCCGCTGGCATTCTGGCGCTGCAGGATAACGCTCTGGCCGACCGGCTGGATGCCTGGCGCGACGCGCTATCGGCCTCAATCCCCGAAGAACCCGAGGGATGAGCCGGATCGGATTCATCGGCACGGGCCATATTGCGGCCCCGATGGTGCGTTTTTTGGCCCGTAAAGGGCACGAGATCTCCGTGACAGAACGCAATGACCAGGTTTCAACCGCGCTAAAGGCTGAACTGGGTGTGTCTGTCACGACGCCACAGGCCGTGATTGATGCATCCGAGATCGTGTTCCTGTGCCTGCGCCCACATATCGCTGCGGACGTTCTGGCCGCCTTAACGTTTCGATCCGACCATCAGATCGTCTCGGTCATGGCAGCAGTTTCGAAAGATGAACTAACCGAGCTCTGCTCTCCGGCGCCGGCAATCGTGCAAACCATTCCGCTGGGATTTTTGGAAGCCGGTGGCTGCCCGCTGGTCGCTTTCGGCAACGATCAACTGCTGGCCGATTTGTTCGCACCGGAAAACCCGGTGATCAAGGTCGCAGATGAGGCGGCACTGAACGCCCATTTCGCCATTTGCGCCATGGTTCCCGGCCTTCTGGACCTGATGGCGACCGGAGCAACTTGGCTGGGAGACACAACCGGAGACGCAGCCGGGGCCGAATTCTACACCACCCAGTTGGTATCGGGCTTTCTGCACGCGATGGATAAGAAGGCCGCAGGCCGCCTAGAGGCCGAACGCGATGCGCTGGCCACTGACGGCACGCTGAGCCTGCAAATGACACAGACCCTGCAAGATCAGGGCGCGCACAAGGTATTGCACGCAGCACTTGGCGCTATTGGCAAACGTTTGGAGAGTTGAGAATGGTGGAAATGCTCGCCCCCGGCGCGACAATCGGGATTTTGGGCGGCGGTCAACTGGGCCGTATGCTGTCCGTTGCTGCAGCCCGGCTGGGTTTTGTGTCGCATATTTATGAACCCGGTGCGACCCCGCCTGCGGGTCATGTGGCGGATCGTGTGACCACCGCCTCTTATGATGATGCCGAGGCCCTCAAGGCCTTTGCCGAAGCAGTCGATGTCATCACCTATGAGTTCGAGAACATCCCCACCGAAGCACTGGACATTCTGGAAGTCCACCGCCCCATCCGCCCGGGGCGCGAGGCGCTGCGGGTCAGTCAGGATCGACTGAACGAAAAGGCTTTCTTGCAAGGTCAGGGCCTGAATACCGCACCCTTCGCCGATATCACGGATCTGGACAGCCTGAAGGCTGCGATTGACCAGATCGGCACCCCTGCCATCCTGAAGACCCGCCGATTTGGCTATGACGGCAAGGGACAGGCCCGGCTACTCAGCCCCGATGACGCTGAAACTGCTCTGGCAGACATGGCGGGTGCGCCTGCGATCCTGGAAGGCTTTGTCGATTTCAGCCATGAGGTTTCGATCATTGCCGCGCGCGGATTGGATGGTCAGGTCGCCTGTTTCGACCCCGGTGAGAACGTGCATCGCGATGGCATTTTGCATACCACCTCCGTCCCTGCCCGCCTGCCCGCAGCAAAGCGCACAGATGCGATCCTGTTGGCGGCAAATATCCTGAACGCCTTGGACTATGTCGGCGTCATGGGGGTCGAGTTGTTCGTGACCCCGCAGGGTCTGATCGTGAACGAGATCGCACCGCGCGTGCATAACTCGGGCCATTGGACACAGAATGGCTGCGCGGTGGATCAATTCGAGCAACATATCCGTGCCGTGGCAGGCTGGCCTCTGGGCGACGGGCAGCGTCATTCAGACGTGGTGATGGAGAACCTGATCGGCGACGATATGGACCGCGTACCTGAGCTCGCGACCGAACGTGATGTTGCGCTGCATCTTTATGGCAAGGCCGAGGTGAAGGCAGGCCGCAAGATGGGTCATTTTAACCGCATCACGCGGTAAATCAGCCGACAAACCGCGCGGCGATATCCCCGGCCATATAGCTGACGCGCCCGGCAGCCAGCGTTGCCGCGACACGGTTTGTATCTGCCTCCAGAATGACCAGATCGGCACGCTGCCCGGGGGTGAGCGTGCCGCGATCTTGCAACCCAAGTACGCGGGCTGGCCCTGACGACACCAGCGCCCATGCGCCCGCCATGTCCAGAAGGCCGGATTTGGCCAGCATCAAGGCTGCCCGGCGCGGGCTGGGATAGTGATAATCCGAGGCCAGTGCATCGCACAGCCCCATCGCAATCAGGTCCAGCGCGCTAACATTCCCTTTATGCGACCCGCCGCGCACCACATTGGGCGACCCCAGGATGATGTGATCTCCGGCGGTGCGGGCGGCCTCGGCGGCTTCCAGCGTTTCGGGGAACTCTGAAATCCGCGCGCCCCGCGCGCGCCAATCGGCGCGAGTTTGGGCAGTGGCGTCATCGTGGCTGCCCATCCGGACGCCCTGCTTTGTCAAATCAGCACAGAGTATATCCAGTGCGGTAGACACCTCATCGCGGCGAGCATGCATCGACAGCAGCATTTCGAAATGCACCTCGGGATTGCGACCGGCCTTGAGCGCCTGTCCGGTCAGACGCGGGGGCTTACGCCCCTCAGCCAGACGGTCATGCGGCAGGTGGTCGTTGAACACGACATAGGGCACCCGCCAAGCCGCAATCTTTTCTGCCAGTCCGGCGTAATCGTCCAGCATATGCGTTTCAAACCGAAGCTGGGGCATCAGATCGGTGACGGTGTGGTCCTTGACTGCCGCAATGGCATCAAACACCTGCCCTGCGAACTCAGGCCCGCGCACCCCACCTTCCCAACTGTAAAACTGGGCCAGAACGGCTGTGGTGATGCCATTGGCCGCCAGTTCAGCCTCGACTGAGAGGATCCCTTCGTTCATCTGCTTCATGGCACCGCGACGGGGCGCGATGTGCCGTTCAAACCCATCACCATGCAGGTCGATAATACCGGGCAGAACCAGATATCCTGACAGGTCGATCTGCTGCCCGGCAGGGCCTGTCTGAACCACGCCATCGGCAATGGTCAGATCGACATCCGTCAGCCCCTCGCCGGGCAGAAGAACCTCTGCACCGGTCAGTGTCAGGCTTAATGCGGTCATTGCGTGGACTCCGAGTCAGGTTCCGAGCAATCCTGTCCGATGCAGATCTCGTCAATAGCTTCCATCACACCGTCAAGCCAGGTGATCTGCGGGTCGAACTGGCCGAATTCGATGAAGTGCAGGGCCTGAGCCATGACCCGCGGATTGTTCATCATAAACGTGTGGGTCACCGGCAGAACCAGGTGATCAGTCATTCCTTCGACCTTGGTGCTTTCAACCGAAACCTTACCGTCATCAGGCCCATCAATCAGTGAAGAAAACACCGGGTTTAATGAGTTCTCGCCTGCGATAACACCCAGTTCAAAATCCACCGGCGGTAGACGACCCGGGATCCCTTCGGCGCCTGTGCCCAGTTGAAGGCCCGCAGGTCCGTTGAGATAGCCGAACACCTCCCACGCGCTAAGTTCATCGACCAGTTGGCTGCCCTGATTGGGCGGCCCCAGCATGACGACACGACCCAGGTTTTCCGGGCTATGATCCTTGAGCCAATAGCGCAACAAAATGCCGCCCATCGAATGTGCCACCACATTGACAGTGTCATCGCCACAAGACGCAAAGGCATCAGGAATGGTTTGTTCGGCCAGTTCGGGAATACCGATCTCGGTCGAGGGATAGCCCGGGCGCACAACCGAATAGTCATGTGACTTGAACAGCTGCTCCATCACGGTGAAAGAGGCCTCGGTCCGCGCAAGACCATGCAACAAGACCACGCATTTCGCGCTGGCCGCGGCGGGGAGCAGAAAGAAAAGCAGGGCGATCAGAATTTTCATAAGCGCCAGATAATGCCTTAGCGCCGCTGATGAAAGCCCTACCCCCGCTGACGTCGCAGCACCGCCAGCGCAATGCCGCCCAACACCAGCGCTGCGCCAATCAAAAGCCGGGCCTCTGCTGTTTCGCTCAGCAAGAGGACACCGCCCAGAATAGCAATCACGGGCACGCTCAACTGCACTACAGCTGCAACGGTCGGAGCCAGTTGGGGCAAAACACGATACCACAACGCATATCCCAGCCCCGAAGTGACCGCCCCGGATATCGCCGACAGCAACAAACCGGTGCCCGTCATCTGCCAACCTCCGCCGAGCAGCAGCAAAGCTCCGGCCGTCACCGGAAGGGCAATGACGAAATTCGCCGCCGTACCGGCAAGCGCATTTGGCTCGGACCGTCCCGCCAGAGAATATGCTGCCCAGCCAATCCCGGCAGCGCACATCAGGGCGGCTCCGACCGGGTCCACCTGAACCGTTCCCGACGGCCAAAGCACATAGGCGAGGCCACCCAATGCAATCGCCGCCCCCAGAAGTTGCTGTCGTGTCGGTGAATTTCCAGTCACGGCAGTGGCCACGAACATCGTGATTTGCACTATCCCAAATAGGATCAAGGCGCCCAGCCCGGCATCCAGTGTAAGATAGGCGATCGAGAACCCGATCATGTAAAGCGACAAGGCGCCAGCGCCAATGAACCGGCGAGGGCTGCGCAACGGCAGGCTGCCGCCACGTATCAAAACCAGCACCGCCAGCATCAGCGCCCCTGCCAGAACGCGCATAACCGCAAACCCCGCCGGGTCGCTATCGCCGCCTTCAACGGCCATCCGGTTCAGAATGGAGTTCGCTGCAAAGGCGCACATGGTGAGGGCGGTCAGAAGGAACAGTCGCATATCAACCCGATACCGGTTTCACACCGGTTTGGGTACTCACTTTCCTGAAGGGACCGGTTAGACCGTCGACCTCGGAACAGTTTGAGCCACAGTTTCAGTCATAAGCGGCGTGCCAAAACGAAACGGGGCCGCCCGAAGGCGACCCCGTTCCTTAGCTCTGAAGCTCCCCTCTGGGCAGTTTGGCTATACTGCCAAGCGCCTGTGGGGCCGCCAGAATTCGCCTAAGCGAATTCGACGTTTTACATCATGCCGCCCATGCCGCCCATGTCGGGCATGCCGCCGCCAGCAGGTCCATCTTTCTGCGGCTTGTCCGCAACCATTGCTTCGGTAGTGATCAGCAAGCCGGCAACCGACGCTGCATCTTCCAATGCGGTACGGACAACTTTGGCCGGGTCAATCACGCCGAATGCGAACATGTCACCATATTCTTCAGTCTGCGCATTGAAGCCAAATGCCACATCGTCGCTTTCGCGAACTTTGCCCGCAACAACCGCACCGTCGACACCTGCGTTTTCAGCGATCTGGCGCAGAGGCGCTTCGATTGCCTTACGAACGATGTTGATGCCTGCGTCCTGATCAGCGTTTGCGCCTTGCAGAGTGTCCAGTGCTTTACCGGCCTGAACCAGAGCAACACCACCGCCCACGACAACGCCTTCTTGAACAGCAGCGCGGGTCGCGTTCAGAGCATCGTCCACACGGTCCTTACGCTCTTTCACTTCAACTTCGGTCATGCCGCCGACGCGGATAACAGCAACACCGCCTGCCAGTTTGGCAACACGCTCTTGCAGCTTTTCACGGTCGTAGTCCGACGAGGTTTCTTCGATCTGGGTGCGGATCTGAGCAACACGCGCTTCGATCTCGGCTTTTTCGCCAGCACCGTCGACGATGGTAGTTTCGTCTTTGGTGATTTCGATTTTCTTGGCAGTGCCCAGCATGTCCATGGTCACGGACTCAAGCTTCATGCCCAGATCTTCGCTGATGACCTGACCGCCGGTCAGGATTGCGATGTCCTGGAGCATGGCCTTACGGCGATCGCCGAAGCCCGGTGCTTTGACAGCAGCAATTTTCAGGCCGCCGCGCAGTTTGTTAACAACCAGAGTTGCCAGCGCTTCGCCTTCAACGTCTTCTGCAATGATCAGCAGCGGCTTTTGCGACTGGATCACTTGCTCGAGCAGCGGAACCATCGGCTGAAGCGAGGACAGTTTCTTTTCGTGCAACAGGATCATGCAGTCTTCGAGGTCTGCAACCATCTTGTCAGCGTTGGTGACAAAGTAAGGCGACAGGTAGCCGCGGTCGAACTGCATGCCTTCGACAACATCGGTCTGGGTTTCCAGGCCTTTGTTTTCTTCGACGGTGATAACACCTTCGTTGCCGACCTTCTGCATCGCGTCTGCGATTTGCTGGCCGATCTCGGTTTCACCGTTGGAAGAAATGGTGCCAACCTGAGCAACTTCAGCCGAGTCCTTGACTTCACGCGAGGCGTTCTTGATGCCTTCAACAACCTTGGCAGTTGCCAGGTCGATGCCGCGCTTCAGGTCCATCGGGTTCAGGCCCGCTGCAACCTGCTTCAGACCTTCTTTGACGATGGACTGAGCCAGAACGGTTGCGGTGGTGGTGCCGTCGCCGGCTTCGTCATTGGTGCGGCTGGCGACTTCTTTCACCATCTGCGCGCCCATGTTTTCGAACTTGTCTTCCAGTTCGATTTCCTTGGCAACCGAAACACCGTCTTTGGTGATGCGCGGCGCGCCGAAAGATTTGTCCAGAACCACGTTGCGGCCTTTGGGGCCCAGGGTCACTTTGACAGCGTCGGCCAGGATGTTCACACCTGCCAGCATGCGGTTACGGGCATCGGTGTCGAACTTGACGTCCTTAGCAGCCATGTCGTTTCTCCTTGAGAAAATGTATTGGGATGAAGATCAGAGGAAGCGCGTGGGCTTACTCGATGATCCCCATGATGTCGCTTTCTTTCATCATCAGCAGCTCTTCGCCGTTGACCTGAACCTCAGTGCCCGACCATTTGCCGAACAGGATCTTGTCGCCAGCTTTTACAGCCATTGCGATCAGCTCGCCACTGTCCTTGCGTGCGCCTTCGCCGGTCGCAACAACTTCGCCTTCGCTGGGCTTTTCTTTTGCGCTGTCGGGAATGATCAGACCACCAGCGGTTTTCTCATCGCTTTCGGTACGGCGAACCAACACGCGGTCATGAAGCGGTTTCAATGCCATCTTTGCAGCTCCTTGGGCTCAAAGTTTATTTATCCTCCCCTCACCTTGCGGTGAGGCGTTAGCACTCGACCCTTGCGAGTGATAACGGCGTATAGCTAGGGGGTCGAAATCCCTGAGTCAACAAGCGTGAAGAATTTTTTATCCTTGGGACTCAGTCAGGCTGATCCCAGCTATAGGCCCAGTGCTTCAGACCCTCTTGTCCGGATTCCGACAAGGCGTAGACGCCTTTTTCAATTTTGTCGAACCAGCCATAATGGTTTTCGCGCATCAGCCGGGTCGCAATCGAAACACCGGTTGCCTTAGCAACATCTGCCCCTTTTGTGGCACCACATTCTGCAAGATGCGCCGCACAGCGCAAAGCATCCTGACGATAGGCGGTGACGAGGCCGTGGCGTGTGGCGCCGCCTGCGTTCGGATCACCTTCAAGCCTGTCAAACTCGCGCAGCAGCCGCGCTGTTTTGGCCTTGTCTTTTCGCGGGGCGTAGGGTCCAGGATCACAATGCACCTCGACAACGCCATCCGCCCGAACAGTTATCAGGCCAAGGCCCAACCTTCGACATAGCGCCGTGTTGTCCTTCAACGCCCGCCTGGCCGTGCGTCCGCGGGGCTTGAGAACACAGATATAGACATTTTCAGTAACCTTCAGTCGGGTGATTGCCTGGTGAAACAGCGCCAATGAGAAACGCAACTTCAACTCTACAATCACAGGCTCTTCACCCTCACGAACAGCCATGACATCGACCGCACCGACCTCGCCTTTGACGGTATAGCCCTGACGCTCTAACAGCGCCTTGATTGGGGGGTAGAGATCCTGCTCGCGGTCCATGTGGCTCATGCTATTCGAATTACTGTGGAATGCCAGACACAGATCAGGTCAGTGTCCATCCTGGCAGGTTGAACACCGGCCTTGGCCCCGGCAAGGTCGCACCCCATATAGGGATTGATCCAACCAGGATGGTACGATGCGTTTTTTGATCTTTTTGGCTTGTCTGCTGGTACCTTTCTCGGCCCAAGCGGCCTGCGAGGGGCGCGACCTGAGGTCTGACCTAAGTCCAGAGGCGCAAGCTGATTTGCAGCAGGCTTTGGCCGACTTCCCGTACCCGGAAGGCAATCACTGGATCGCGACAAAAGGCGATACAGTTCTGCATCTGATAGGAACGCTGCACACAAACGACCCGCGTATGGACGCCGTCACAGAAAGGCTGGAACCGACACTCAGCCAGGCGGATGCGTTCTATTTCGAAGTGACCCAGGACGAAATGACTGCATTTGAACAGGAACTGGCCAAAGACCTCAGCCCTGTTCTGATCACCTCAGGTCCCACCCTGATTGAGCTGATGCCGGAAGAAGACTGGGCCGCCCTGTCCAGCGGCCTGGCAGAGCGTGGCATCCCAAGTTGGATGGCTGCAAAAATGCGCCCCTGGTTTCTGAGCATGATGCTGGGTGTCCCCCCATGCATGACCGAGAATCCGGAAGCCAGCTATGGAATGGACGCGCGCCTGACCGACATGGCCGAAGCCCATGACATCCCCCAGTACTCTTTAGAGCAGATTGACGATCTGATGGCGATGTTTGACCAGCACCCGATCGAAAAGCAGGTGCAATCACTGATCCGCATGGCCAGTGCCTTTGAAAGCAGCGAGGATCAGCTGGCGACTATGGTCAATGCCTATCTGGAAGAAAAGCACGCAGAGATCATCCAATTTGCCAGACTACAGGGGCTTGAAACATCCGGTCTGTCGCAAGAGGTTTTCGACGAAGAGTGGTCCAGTTTCGAACAGCAACTTCTAGTCGGGCGCAACAACAACTGGATGCAGCACATATTGGCCATTCAGGACCAAACGGTGGTCATTGCTGTGGGCGCCGGACATTTGGGCGATGACCATGGTCTGTTGAACCAATTGGAACAGGCTGGATACACGCTGAAACGTGCCGCTTTCTAGGCCCGGCCTTACCCTTCGTCGCTGTTTACGCAGGGGCGGGTGACAAGTGTGCCAGACCACCCTATAAGGCGCCCAAATCTACTCTCCTCAGGACGCTGAAATGACAACTCTCGTATTTGGACATAAATCCCCCGACACTGATTCCACCGGTTCGCCGATCCTGTGGTCGTGGTACATGAACGAAATCAAAGGCGAACAGGCCGAGCCTGTCCTGCTGGGCGAACCCAACACTGAAGCAGCCTTTATGCTGCAGCACTGGGACCTGCCCAAGCCGCGCATCATCACAGACGTAGAGGCTGACGCACCGGTTGTTATTGTCGACACGAACAACCCCGCCGAGCTGCCCGCCAGTATCAACGGCGCCGATATCCGCGCCATTATCGACCACCATAAACTGGTCGGCGGTCTGGAAACCAAAGGCCCGATCGACATCACCGTGCGGCCGCTGGCCTGCACCGCCACTATCATGGTTGACATGATCGGCGACGATGCCGCCAAAATGCCCGATGCCATCAAAGGCGCGGCGCTGACTTGCATCCTGTCGGACACGTTGGAATTCCGCTCGCCCACCACAACCGCGCATGACCGCGCTGTGGCCGAAAAACTGGCCGCGGATCTGGGTCTGGACGTCTCGGCCTATGCTGCAGAAATGTTCGCGGCCAAATCAGATGTGTCCTCATTCTCGGACGCCGAGCTGATCCGGATGGACAGCAAGGAATACGAAGTCGACGGCACCAAATTCCGCGTTTCGGTTCTGGAAACCACAGCACCGGGTGTCGTGCTGGACCGCAAAGACAGCCTTGCGGGCTCGATGGCCGACGTAGCCAAAGAGGACGGTGTCGATCAGGTATTGTTGTTCGTGGTCGATATTCTGAACGAAGAAGCCACCCTGCTGGTTCCCAACGATCTGGTCAAAGCCGTGGCCGAGAAAAGCTTTGGCGCTTCGGTTGATGGCGACGCGGTCGTTCTGCCCGGGATCATGAGCCGTAAGAAACAGATCATTCCGAACCTCAAGGTCTGATCCCAAAATCACCAAAGGCGCCTTGATCGGGCGCCTTTTTTTGCTAGGCATTGCCCTTACTGGCCAAACACCACACGCACTGTCTTAGGCTCAAACGACACTCTTTCCAGATCAATGGGGCCCATCATGACGCAGATCATCCACGCATTGCCCGAGGTTTCCAGCCGGTATAAGGCCCTGTTCGTCGATCTTTGGGGCTGTGTTCACAATGGCATCACCGCTTACCCCGAAGCGGTTGCGGCCCTGCAGGCCTATCGCGCGCAGGGTGGCATTGTTGTCCTGGTGACAAACTCACCCAAACCGCGTGCTGGCGTCGCTACCCAGCTGGCGCAATTCAATGTCCCAGACGACGCCTATGACACGATTGCAACCAGCGGAGATTCGGCCCGGTCGGCCATGTTCCGGGGCGCAGTGGGCGAAAAGGTCTATTTCATGGGCGAATGGCAGCGGGACGCGGGATTCTTTGAACCACTGAAGCTGTTGGACCATCCGATTCATATCGAGCGCGTGCCGCTGGCCGAGGCAGAGGGCATTGCTTGTTGCGGCCCCTTCGATCCCATGGCCGACCCGTCCGTGAACCGCGCTGATTTCCTGTACGCCAAACAAAAGGGGCTGAAGCTGCTTTGTGCCAATCCCGATATTGTGGTGGACCGCGGCGAGGTTCGGGAGTGGTGCGCTGGTGCATTGGCCAGGCTTTATACGGAAATGGGTGGCGAAAGCCTATATTTCGGAAAGCCTCATCCGCCGATCTATGATCTTGCCCGCCGCAGGTTGCAGGAACTTGGCCACGACATCCCCGATGGGGACATTCTTGTCATCGGAGACGGTCCGCACACCGACATTCTGGGGGGAATGGGTGAAGGCATTGATTCTCTTTTCATCTCGGGCGGGCTAGCCGCGGCCGAGACAAAAACCGAGGCACATCCGCATCATGAATCCCTAACTGATTATATTCAAAAGGAAAAGATAAACCCGACCTATACGATCGGCCGCCTTAGGTAGTCAAAAAAGGCTTGATTTTCTGCAGTTGCAAAGTAATAAAGTTTCCCAACAGGGGTGACTTTGATTTTTTTGTTGCCCGATGAATTCGAGTGAGGGCAACATGTTGGATAATCTTCCACGCGGCACGATCTGTATTGAAGACATCGAGATGGGCATGTCCCGTCACCTTCGCAAAGTGGTGACGGACGAGGATATCGAAATGTTCGCTCAGGTGTCGACCGACAGAAACCCCGTACATCTGGACGACAATTACGCCCGCGACACGATCTTCGAGGGGCGCATTGCGCATGGGATGCTGACCGCGGGTCTGATCTCGGCCGTGATTGGCGAGCAGTTGCCGGGCCACGGCACAGTTTACATGGGGCAGTCGCTGAAGTTTCTCGCTCCTGTTCGCCCGGGTGACATGGTCTATGCCGAGGTCAAGGTGATCGACATTGATTTTGCCAAGCGTCGGGTCAAGCTCGATTGTCACTGCGCAGTGGATGGCAAGAAGGTGCTGGTGGGCGAAGCCATGGTGCTGGCCCCGTCGCGCAAATTCGACTGAGCGTTTCCGGGGGTCTCAGACCCTTGAACAAGCGCGCCTGTCCCGCTAGGCAGTCGCTATGCGCATCATTCGTGACCTCCAATTCATCGAACCCCAAGATCGCGGCGCCAGCGTGGCGATCGGGAATTTCGACGGCGTTCATATCGGCCACCAATCTGTGATCAAACTGGCCCTCAGCGCCGTGCCGAGTGCACCTTTGGGCGTACTTACATTCGAGCCGCATCCCAGAGAATACTTCGCCCCGGACACCCCGCCCTTTCGCCTGATGCGCGGCAATGCCCGCGCGCACCGGTTAGCAAAACTGGGGGTCGAAAAGCTGTATGAGCTGCCGTTCAATGCCGCATTGGCTGGCCTGACGCCCAGGGAATTCGCCCGCAACGTAATCTGCGACGGGCTCGGCCTGTCGCATGTCGTCGTCGGTGCCGATTTCTGTTTCGGCAAAGGCCGCAGCGGCACCGCTGATGACTTGGTGCTCTTTGGGCAAGAGATGGGGTTCGGTGTCACCATCGCTCCGTTGATGGAGCGGTCCGAAAATGTCGTTTCATCCACTGCGATCCGTACTGCACTGACCGAGGGCCGCCCGCAGGATGCCGCTACCATGCTGGGTCACTGGCACCGGATCGAAGGCGAGGTGATCGGAGGCGAACAACGGGGCCGTGAACTGGGATTTCCCACAGCAAACATGTCCATTGAGGGGCTGCATCCGCCAAGATTCGGCGTCTATGCCGTTCTGGTCGATGTTCTGGATGGACCTCATCTGGGCAGCTATCAGGGCGCAGCCTCGGTTGGGACGCGACCGATGTTCAATGGTGAGGTCCCCAATATCGAAACCTTCCTGTTCGACTTCTCGGGTGACCTTTATGGCGCGACCCTGTCGGTGGGTCTGGTAGAATACCTGCGCCCCGAGATGACCTTTGACGGTCTGGACGGCCTGATCGCGCAGATGGATGCCGATTGCGACAAGGCCCGCGGCCTGCTGGCGGACCGATGACAACGGATCCGATCGACCGCACCGGCCTGGCCCCCAGGTTCTGGGAACGAAAACCGCTAACCCGCATGAACCAAGCCGAATGGGAAGCTTTGTGCGATGGCTGCGGCAAATGTTGTCTGAACAAACTGGAAGATGAAGACACCGGTGAGGTTGCCCTGACCTGCGTCGCCTGCCGTCTGTTGGATGACGAAAGTTGCCGCTGCACCCAATACGATATCCGCCACCAATTTGTGCCGGAATGTATCGTGATGACGCCGGGCAATATCAACGATCACGCCTATTGGCTGCCACAGACCTGTGCCTATCGCCTGTTGTGGGAAGGCAAACCCCTACACAATTGGCACCCCTTGATTTCTGGCACACCGGACAGCGTTCATGCCGCCGGAGTCTCGGTTCAGGGTCGGACCGTGTCCGAATTCGAAACTCCGCTGGAGGAGTGGGAAGATCATATCATCGAGGAGCCCAGCTAATGTACTTTGCCTCTGACAATTCGGGGCCGGTTCACCCGGCGGTCATGGAAGCGCTGAATGCTGCCAATCAGGGCTATCAGATGGCCTATGGAACCGACACCCTGATGAATGAGGTCCGGGATCGCATTCGCGGGGTGTTCGAGGCACCTGGCGCCGCCGTGTATCTGGTGGCCACCGGGACGGCGGCGAATTCGCTGGCGCTGGCGACGCTGGCGCAGCCGTGGGAGACGGTGTTCTGCTCACCCGTAGCACATATCCACGAGGATGAGTGCAACGCGCCCGAGTTTTACAGCGGCGCCAAGCTGACGCTGGTTCCGGGCGCGGACAAGATGGCGCCGGACGCGCTGCGTCGCTCAATTTTGGCCGAAGAAACACGCGGTGTGCATGGCCCGCAGCGCGGACCTGTATCCATTACGCAGGTGACCGAACGAGGGTCTGTTTACACCCTGTCAGAATTGCAGGCGCTCTGCGCTGTGGCCAAAGAGTATGGGCTACCAGTCCATTTGGACGGTGCGCGTTTTTCCAACGCCCTTGTTGCGTTGAACTGCTCACCCGCCGAGATGACGTGGAAAGCAGGCGTGGATGCGGTCAGTTTTGGCGGGACCAAAAACGGGCTGATGGGCGTCGAAGCCGTTGTCTTCTTTGATGAAAGCAAAGCCTGGGAATTCGAATTGCGCCGCAAGCGCGGGGCGCACCTGTTCTCCAAGCACCGCTATCTGTCCGCCCAAATGGCGGCGTATCTGCAGGATGATCTGTGGCTGACACTGGCCCTTCAGGCCAATAACAACTGCGCCCGTCTGACCGAGGGGTTGCGAGCCAAAGGTGCCTCTTTCCTGCACGCGCCGCAGGCGAATATGATTTTTGCCCAGTTTTCACGCGCCCAACACAAGCAACTGCATGCCGCAGGTGCTGTTTACCACCTGTGGGGGGCAGAGCTGGACGGGGCAGATGACAGCGAAATTCTAGCCTGTCGGCTGGTTTGTGACTGGTCCATCGAGCCTGCGCAAATTGATCGGTTCATCGCGCTCTTGTAACGACGCGCCCGAAGCTTCAGGCAGTGGCAGGCAGTCTGTTCCAAAAAGCCTCGATCAGAGCGCCGGTCTCTGTCGGGTGAGAGATCGGGGCCATATGCCCTGCCCCTTCGATCACGGCGCTTTCGGCCATTGGAAGACGGGATTTCAATCCAGAGTTTATCGCGACCATCACTGGGTGGGTGAGCGCCCCATGCAGCAGCAATACCGGCATATTGGCGTGTGCGATCCGCACGGGCCGTAGCAAACCTTT
This sequence comes from Ruegeria sp. YTSA105, assembly GCF_059610225.1. NCBI lineage: Bacteria > Pseudomonadati > Pseudomonadota > Alphaproteobacteria > Rhodobacterales > Roseobacteraceae > Ruegeria > Ruegeria sp. YTSA105. The sequence continues at coordinate 24,862 of NZ_JBXWNE010000005.1, read as the reverse complement.
GGAATCCATTATCAGTTCGTTTTCGACCTCGGATACCAGATGAATTCCACGCACCATCCCCGCCCGTGCAGTTTCGGGCATGTCTGACCAACGCGGTCCCCTATCTCCGGCCCACAACCGGTTGAACAGCCTTGCCGCCAGAGGTTCGTCGCCTGATGCAAGCGCGTCCATACAGGGTTGGGCAACATGCGCGTATTCCGCCACAAGGTCCGGGGCATCCTGCTGTGCCACGGCAAAATACACCGGTTCGATCAGTACGACACTGCGAACCAACGCGGGATGCTCGACTGCCAGCCGCAAGGCTATCGCCGCGCCAAAGGAATGCCCGATCAGATCCATCGGCTCGGTCAGATGTTCAAGTGTGGCTTCGGTCAGCCGGTCATACAGATCCCCCTGGCGATCCCAGTCCGGGCTGCGCCCATGGGACAGCATATCCGGTGCAATAAAACTTGCCTGCCCTTTCATCGCCGCGGCTAGGCCTGCCCAGACCCCGGAATGAGCAATGGTACAATGCAAGGCCAGCACAGGGCGACCACCCTGCCCCAACTGCGTGACATGCAGGTTCTGCGCAACGGCCATTATGTTGTCCTATCCCTTCAGCCCGGCCAGATGCCTGTCCAGATCGTCCAACCTGTCTTGGCCCCAGAACCGCTGATCGTCTTCCGTTATATAGAACGGAGCTCCAAAAACTCCGCGTTCCACGGCTTCTTCCAGATTGGCGGTATAGGTCTCAGCCCCGAGCAGCAAGCCGCTATCGGCCAGATCCGGGGAAAACCCAGCGTCAGCCAGGCAAGCGCGGATCACGTCGTCCTGCGCGATGTCCTTTTCCTCGGCCCAGCAGGCGCGCACAAAGGAATGCACCAGCTGCCCCACATTCCCCGACCCGTCCTGAATGGCCGCGATAATGGCATAGGAAGACGGCGCCGCATTGGTGGGCCAATGGGCCGGTTGCAGGTTGAACGCCATACCCAGCTTTTTTGACTGTCGCTGCATTTCTTGCGTCCGGTATTCGATGCGCGAGATATGGCGGTCCTTGGGCGGAACACCTCCCGTACGTCCGAACAGGGCGACGATATCAAGCGGCTTGTAGTTGATTGTCGCACCATGTTTGGCCGCAATCTCCTCCAGGCGCAGTCCCGCCAGGTAGGTGTATGGCGAGAGTGTCGCAAAATAGTAGTCAATTTGGGCCATGTTCACTTTCTCCGCAGCGTTATCTTTGCTGGACGGTAAGGCCATGCTAAGCGGTGTCAACATCACGAATCTGTCACATTTGCCATTGCTGCCCGGGGACCTCAGCCGATGCCGACACTTCACGAACCCAAGTTAATCGCTGGGAACGCTAATCTTCCGCTTGCCGAATCCATTGCACGCCGAATGAGCCTGTATCGCGGCGTCGATCAGGGTCTGGTCGATGCCCGGGTCGAACGGTTTAACGACGGTGAAATCTTTGTCGAAGTGTTCGAGAACGTGCGCGGCGAAGATATGTTCATCGTCCAGCCCACCTCGAACCCGGCCAATGACAATCTGATGGAGCTGCTCATCATTGCTGATGCGCTGCGCCGTTCGTCGGCCCAACGGATTACCGCCGTGATCCCCTATTTCGGCTATGCCCGCCAGGACCGCCGCACCAAGGCCCGCACACCGATCAGCGCCAAGCTGGTGGCCAACATGCTGACTGGCGCCGGGATCGAGCGCATCCTGACCATGGATCTGCACGCAGCGCAGATTCAGGGGTTCTTCGACATGCCTGTCGACAACCTTTATGCCTCGCCGATCTTTGCGCTGGATGTGAAACATCAGTTCAAGGACAGCCTCGACGAGATTATGGTCGTTTCGCCCGATGTGGGCGGCGTGGCCCGGGCGCGCGAGTTGGCCAAGCGGATCAACGCCCCGCTGTCGATCGTGGACAAACGCCGCGAAAAAGCCGGCGAAGTCGCTGAGATGACCGTAATTGGCGATGTCAGAGACAAGATCTGTTTGATCGTGGACGACATGTGCGACACGGCCGGTACTCTGTGCAAAGCGGCGCAAGTACTGCTGGATAATGGTGCGAAAGAAGTTCATTCCTACATCACACACGGCGTCATGAGCGGCCCTGCGGTCGAACGCGTGACCAATTCGGTGATGAAATCTCTGGTGCTGACCGACACGATCCAGCCGACAGAAGAAATAACCAAGGCCAAGAACATCCGCATCGTGCCCACAGCCCCGATCTTTACGCAGGCTATCCTGAATATCTGGAACGGCACCAGTGTATCGTCACTGTTCGAGGATAAGACCCTGACGCCGATCTACGAGTCGATGTATCATAGGGATTGATCGAACGCGGCGGCCCGGGGGCCGCCTCTTTTCTTTCTGCAATACAGGTCGGAGTTTACCGTGACAGCCTCAAAACGCATTGTTCTATCCAGCGACCACGCAGCTATCGAATTACGCCAGGCGGTTGCCTCTCATATTGCGGCCCAGGGATGGGACGTCGTCGATATCGGCCCCAAGACACCTGAGAGCACCCATTACCCTGTTCATGGCAAGGCCGCCGCCCAAGCAGTGGCTTCCGGGGATTGTCAGCTTGGCATCGTTCTGTGTGGAACGGGTCAAGGTATCATGATGGCGGCCAACAAGGTCCCCGGCATTCGCTGCGGTGTCTGCTCGGATGCCTTTTCCGCACGCATGATCCGCCAGCATAACGACGCCAACATGCTGTCTGTCGGCGCCCGGGTCGTGGGTGAGGGTCAGGCGCTGGATATAGTGGATGCGTTCCTGTCAGCCGAATTCGAAGGCGGACGGCATGCACACCGGGTCGCCATGATAGAGGCATCGGACGAGTCTTAAACCCAAGGCTGGCTTCACAGAATATCCCAGTCATCCTCATGTGGCACCTCGCCGAACGCTGTCCAAGATATTCGGATGCGCGCGATGCGGGTATCCGACCAGGTACGGAACACCGCAGCAAATCCCTCGGGCGTGATGTCCTCGGCCTTGACCTCGGCGCGCAATGCCGAAGATGTATCAACATCCCACAGTGACACGCTGATCTGTACAACAGGCGCGGAACGGAATGGCTGGCTGAATTCTATGTCCGAGCGTCGTTCGCGCGGCCCCTCGCCTGTCCACATGTCACCGCCATCTGCGAAGTCGGAGAACAGCACAACTTCGCCTTGGTCGATTCCAATCGGATGGGTACTAAAAGTCTGCATTTTGTCGTCTTTTATAAAGAATTACGGAACCTTAGACCGCCCTTCATCCAAAATCACCACAAAAAAACGGCCCCGCACAGGCAGGGCCGTTTCTAAATCTACATGTCCTGAAACTTACAGGCTCATATGTGTCCCAAGAGCTTCCATATCGGCCAGCAGCTTGGCCGCATCGTCGACGACTGATTGATCGTCGCCGCCTTTGGCCGCGTCATGCGACGCACGTGCCTCGGCGATCAGATCGTCCAGATGCGCGCGGGTCACTTCAGAGACCGGAATGGCCTTTTCGGCCAGAACCGACATGCTGTCGCCATTGATCTGGGCAAACCCGCCGGTGACCAGGTATTCGCTGGACCCTTCGGGTGCCTCGACCTTTAGCAGACCGGGGCGCAACGTGGTGATGGTGGGGGCATGATCGGGCATCGCCGTCATGTCCCCGTCCGCGCCGGGAAGCTGGACCGCAGTCACCGCGAGCGAAGCAAGGCTCCGCTCGGGGCTGACGAGGTCAAAGTGCATCGTGTTTGCCATCAGGTGTGCTCCTTAGGCGGCTTCTGCGGCCATCTTTTCCGCTTTGGCGATCACTTCATCGATGCCGCCAACCATCAGGAAGGCTGCCTCGGGCAGGTGATCGTATTCGCCGGCCACAACGGCCTTGAACGACGCGATGGTGACATCCAGAGGAACCTGAACACCAGGCGAGCCAGTGAAGACTTCGGCCACGTCAAACGGCTGCGACAGGAAGCGTTCAATCTTACGGGCACGGGCCACGGTCAGTTTGTCTTCTTCCGACAGTTCGTCCATGCCGAGGATCGCGATGATGTCCTGCAGCGACTTATAGCGCTGGAGGATCTGCTGAACGTCAGTCGCAACGGTATAATGCTCTTCACCGACGATGGCCGGGTCGAGAAGACGCGAGGTCGAGTCGAGCGGGTCAACGGCAGGGTAGATACCCTTTTCTGAAATCGCACGGTTCAGAACGGTGGTCGCATCCAAGTGTGCGAACGAGGTGGCCGGCGCAGGGTCGGTCAAGTCATCCGCAGGAACATATACGGCCTGAACCGAGGTGATCGACCCGGATTTGGTCGAGGTGATGCGTTCCTGCATCGCGCCCATGTCGGTCGCCAGTGTCGGCTGATAGCCCACCGCCGAAGGAATACGACCCAGCAGAGCCGAAACCTCGGAACCCGCCTGCGTAAAGCGGAAGATGTTGTCGACAAAGAACAGAACGTCGGCACCGGTTGCATCACGGAACTGTTCCGCCAGGGTCAGACCCGACAGAGCGATCCGCATACGGGCTCCCGGAGGCTCGTTCATCTGGCCGTAAACCAGCGCGATTTTCGAATCTTCCAGCTTGTCGGGAACGATAACGCCGGATTCAATCATCTCGTGATACAGGTCGTTGCCTTCACGGGTCCGCTCACCAACACCGGCGAACACGGACACGCCAGAGTGCACTTTGGCGATGTTGTTGATCAGTTCCATGATCAGAACAGTTTTGCCAACACCGGCGCCGCCGAACAGGCCGATCTTACCGCCTTTGGCGTAAGGGGCCAGCAGGTCAACAACCTTGATGCCGGTCACCAGAACTTCGGATTCAGTGGCCTGATCCGCGAAATCCGGCGCGTCCTGGTGGATGGAGCGCGTTTCGGTGGTTTCCACGGGACCTTTTTCGTCGATGGGCTCGCCCACAACGTTCAGGATACGGCCCAGGGTGGCGTTGCCGACCGGAACCGCGATGGGTGCGCCGGTGTCCGTGACTTCGGCACCACGTACAAGACCTTCTGTCGCGTCCATCGCAATGGTGCGGACAGTGTTTTCGCCCAGGTGCTGTGCCACTTCCAAAACCAGCTTCTTGCCGTTGTTGGTGGTGTCCAGCGCGTTCAGAATTTCAGGCAGTGCGTCATCGAACTGCACGTCGACGACGGCCCCGATAATCTGAGTGACTTTGCCTTTTGCATTCGCCATGTTTCGTCTCCGGTTTGTCTCTACAGCGCTTCGGCGCCGGAAATAATTTCAATCAGCTCGTTGGTGATCACGGCCTGACGCGAACGGTTGAACTGGATCGTCAGCTTGTCGATCATCTCACCCGCGTTGCGTGTCGCGTTGTCCATCGCAGACATCCGTGCACCCTGTTCCGAGGCCCCGTTTTCGAGCAGCCCCGAGAAGATCGCAGTCGCAACCGCCTTGGGCAGCAGATCGGCCAGGATGGCCTCTTCGCTGGGCTCGTAATCAAAGACCGCGCCGCTGTCGTCCCCTTCGACATCCTCAAACGAGGCAGGGATGATCTGCTGTGCCGTCGGGATCTGGCTTACGACGTTGACGAACTTCGAGTAGAAGATCGTGGCAACGTCAAACTCACCCGCGTCGAAACGGGACAGAACGTCCTTCGCAATGTCCTGCGCGTTGGTGTAACCCAGCCGCTTGACCTCGCTCAGGTCGACATGTCCAACGAACAGATCGCCATAGTCGCGCTTGATTGCGTCGCGACCTTTCTTGCCGACGGTCAGAATTTTGACCGTCTTGCCCTTGGCCTTCAGCTCATATGCTTTGGCGCGGGCCAGCTTGGCGATGTTCGAATTGAAGCCGCCACACAGGCCGCGTTCAGCTGTCATGACAACCAGCAGATGGACATCATCACTGCCCGTACCCCGGAGCAGCTTGGGGGCGCTGTCACTGCCCCCGACCGATGCCGCCAGCCCCGCCATCACGGCATTGAACCGTGCGGCATAGGGGCGCGAGGCTTCGGCAGATTCCTGGGCGCGGCGCAGTTTTGCGGCCGCGACCATCTGCATGGCCTTGGTGATCTTGCGGGTCGATTTGACCGACTCGATCCTGTTTTTTAGATCCTTAAGATTTGGCATGTGCCCGCCTCTCCCTTAAGCGAAGGTTGCGGCGTATTCGTCCAGCGCAGCCTTGATCTTGTCGGAAGCATCACCCTTGATCTTGGGATCTTCGTCCGTGATCCACTGAAGCAGATCCGCGTGCTTGCCACGCAGATGCGCCAGCAGGCCAGCTTCATAGCGGCCAACATCGGTGACGTCGATCTTGTCGAGGTAACCGTTGGTTCCGGCGAAGATGACGCAAACGATTTCAGCGTTGGTCAGCGGTGAGTACTGCGGCTGTTTCATCAGCTCGGTCAGACGCGCACCACGGTTCAGCAGCTGCTGGGTTGCGGCGTCAAGGTCGGAACCGAACTGCGCGAAGGCAGCCATTTCACGGTACTGAGCCAGTTCCAGCTTAACCGGGCCGGCAACCGACTTCATCGAGTTGGTTTGAGCCGAGGAGCCCACACGCGAAACCGACAGACCGGTGTTCACAGCAGGACGGATACCCTGATAGAACAGCTCGGTTTCCAGGAAGATCTGGCCGTCGGTGATCGAGATCACGTTGGTCGGAATAAACGCCGAAACGTCGCCACCCTGGGTTTCGATAACCGGCAGAGCCGTCAGCGAGCCCGCGCCAAAATCTTCGTTCAACTTCGCCGAACGCTCCAGCAGGCGGGAGTGGAGGTAGAAAACGTCGCCAGGATAGGCTTCACGTCCGGGCGGACGACGCAGCAGCAGCGACATCTGACGATAGGACACGGCCTGTTTCGACAGGTCATCATAGATGATCAGCGCGTGGCGGCCATTGTCACGGAAGAACTCAGCCATCGCGGTCGCGGCATAGGGTGCCAGGAACTGCATCGGCGCCGGATCGGACGCGGTTGCGGCCACAACGATCGAATATTCAATCGCACCGGATTCTTCCAGTTTCTTCACCAGCTGAGCAACGGTCGAACGCTTTTGGCCGATGGCCACATAAACGCAGTACAGCTTCTTGGACTCGTCGTCGCCTGCTGCTTCGTTGTACACTTTCTGGTTCAGGATCGCGTCTAGAGCAACGGCAGTTTTACCGGTCTGACGGTCACCAATGATCAACTCTCGCTGGCCACGGCCAATCGGGATCATCGCGTCGACCGATTTCAGGCCGGTTGCCATCGGCTCGTGAACCGATTTACGCGGGATGATGCCCGGCGCTTTGACGTCTGCAACGCCGCGCTCGGTGGATTCGATCGGGCCCTTGCCGTCCAGCGGGTTGCCCAGGCCGTCAACAACACGACCCAGCAGACCGTTGCCGATTGGCACGTCCACGATCGAGTTGGTGCGCTTAACAGTGTCACCTTCTTTGATGTCACGGTCAGAACCAAAGATAACAACACCGACGTTGTCGCTTTCCAGGTTCAGCGCCATGCCCATGATGCCACCGGGGAATTCGACCATCTCACCGGCTTGCACATTGTCCAGGCCGTATACACGGGCAATCCCGTCACCGACGCTCAGCACGCGACCGATTTCGGCCACTTCGGCTTCCTGACCAAAATTCTTGATCTGGTCCTTCAGGATTGCAGAAATCTCTGCAGCTTGGATTCCCATTTATCCGACCTCTTTCATTGCATTCTGTAGGGAGTTGAGCTTGGAGCGGATCGAGCTGTCGATCATCTTCGAGCCCACTTTAACGACAAGACCGCCGATGAGGCTTTCATCAACGGTCGCATTTATTGTCACGGTCTTGCCCACACGCTCGGACAGCGTTTTGGACAGTTTATCCATCTGTGTCTTAGTCAGCGCCTTGGCCGAGGCGACATCGGCGGTCACTTCGCCACGCTCTTCGGCCAGCATGTCGCGCAGAACCTGCACCAGTTGCGGCACAACGAACAGACGGCGTTTCTGCGCCATCAGACCCAGCGTGTTGCGCAGGATGGCGTTCAGACCCATCTTGTCGGCAATCGCTGTAATCGCGCCTTCTTGTTCAGCGCGCGAAACCAGAGGCGAGGCGATCAGGTCGCGCAGATCGGCACTGTCACCCAATGCTGCTGCCAGATCGTTGATTCCGGTTTCCAGACCTGCCAGGTCTTTATTCTCTTTAGCGATCTCAAAAATCGCTGTGGCATAGCGCTCGGCGATGCCTGTGGAAATCGAAGCTGGTTCGGACACGTCCACCCTTCCGATATTTTGGGCCCCGAATTCGCGTTGCGGCAGCTACCCGGGGGCGTGAAGAAACCCCGTCCATAAGGCCGGGGATCAAAATCAACGGGGATGTAGCAGAGGTAAACCCAGCTAGCAACATATTATCACCATGGGCGCCTTATCCACAAAGCGTTCTATTTCAGATACTTAGCTTGGGTGCGACCCTTTTATACGGCTGATGAGGGTGAAAAATGTTACCAAACCGCAAGGTTTTGCGATTCCTGCAGCCATTTTCGCGTGTTTCGGCCTTATGATGGAAGCTAGTACCGGCGTTGCGCTAGGCTGGCTTGAGCAGGCCATCCAGCGCCTTGATCTGACGGCGCCCTGTCGCTTTGGTGACGGTTCCGCTGGGCGGTCTGATTTGCTTTGTCGCCTCAACCATCAGAACGCCGCCTGCCATGATCGTCGGCAAACGCTGGCCAGTTTTCTCTATCAGGCTGCCGGATTTCAACCAGAACCGACGGAAGGACGGAGGCAAATACAAGGCGGAACAATAGTTATCCGTCATAAAGTGATGCGCCCTTAGCTGGCTTTCCAACTGCGAGGCAGAATAAGGGCGCCCGAATCCAAATGGCGTTCGATCGGTCCGTGACCACAGCCCCGCACGGTTCGGTACGATAAAAAGCGCCCGTCCACCGGGACCAAGCACACGCCAGCATTCCGCCAGCAATTCGGCGGGACGTTGTGACGTTTCAAGTCCATGCATCACCACCAGCTTGTCCACATGGCCCGTTTCAATCGGCCACAAGGTCTCTTCCGTCAAAACAGATACGTTGGGCATTCCCGCAGGCCAGGGCATCACCCCCTGCGGCCCGGGCATCAGCCCGATGACGCGGCGCGCATCTTTCAGGTATGGCCGCAACAACGGCACAGCAAAGCCAAACCCTACGACGGTTTGACCTTTGGCCTCGGGCCACAGATCAATCATTCGCCCACGAATGGCCGCCTGCGCTGCACGACCAAGAGTGCTGCGGTAGTAGAAATTCCTCAGATCCTGCACATCAAGATGCATTGCGGACACCTGGCCAATCGGATTAGCTGAGCGCAGTCTAGCAACGAAAGGGCAAAAGGCCATGCCTCTTGAGATCGTCACCATCCCATGTCTCAGTGATAACTACGCATTTCTGGCGCATGACGCGGTTAGCGGCAACACCGCATTAATCGACGCGCCCGAAAGCGAACCGATTCTGTCAGAACTGGAACGACGTGGCTGGGGCTTGTCTCATGTGTTGCTCACGCATCACCATTTCGACCACGTAGACGGGTTGCCGGCCATTTTGGAACAGCACCCGGCGACGGTGATCGGCGCGGCAGCCGACGCACATCGCCTGCCACCTTTGGATCAACAGGTCAATGACGGCGACAGTTTTGAAATCGGCGGGGAACCCGTCCTTGTTCTGGACGTTTCGGGGCATACTCTTGGTCACATCGCCTTTCACATGCCGCAAAGCGCGGTGGTCTTTACCGCCGACAGCCTGATGGCAATGGGTTGTGGACGCCTGTTTGAAGGCACCGCACCGCAGATGTGGGAATCGCTGTGTAAACTGAGCGCCTTGCCGGATGACACGCTGGTTTGTTCAGGGCACGAATACACGCAGTCCAACGCCAAATTCGCTCTCACCGTCGATCCAGGAAATTCTGCGCTGCAGAAACGCGTCGCAGAAATTGACAGCACCCGAGCCGCCCAACAGCCTACGGTTCCCTCCACTCTGGCGTTGGAAAAGGCCACTAACCCCTTCCTGCGCGCTGCTGACCCGGCGATTCAGGCGCATCTGGGTATGGCAGGCGCCGAACCAGCCAAAATTTTTGCTGAAATCAGGGCTAGAAAAGATCGGTTTTGATACCTATTTCACCTACTTCACAGCCACGGTCACAACAAATGTGACTGTCAAGAGCAAGAAAACCCTTGAAGCCGGGCTCCGATCAACCAAACTCTAATAGTATGAGGACATGGTTGGGATGGGGATCCGGCCTTCAGCCCGCCCCCTTCTGACCCAAGACAGAGGAGCACCCGCGTGCCTTCATTCTCGAGCACACTAGAACAAGCCATCCACGCGGCCCTGGCGGCTGCGAATGAACGGCGACATGAATTCGCAACGCTGGAGCATCTGCTTCTGGCATTGTTGGAAGAGCCCGATGCGATCCGCGTGATGAAAGCCTGCAGCGTCGATCTTGACGAGTTGCGCAGCACTCTGGTGGAATTCATCGACGAAGACCTTTCGAACCTTGTCACCGATATTGACGGGTCCGAGGCTGTACCGACAGCCGCTTTCCAACGTGTGATCCAGCGCGCTGCGATCCATGTTCAAAGTTCGGGCCGGACCGAAGTGACCGGGGCGAATGTTCTGGTCGCAATCTTTGCCGAACGCGAAAGCAACGCAGCCTATTTCCTGCAGGAACAGGATATGACCCGGTACGATGCGGTGAATTTCATCGCCCATGGTGTGGCCAAGGACCCGGCCTACGGCGAAAGCCGTTCGGTATCGGGCGCGGATCAGGCGGAAGAGGAATCTCCGGCCAGCACTGCCGATGGCGAGCAAAAAGAAAGCGCGCTGGGGAAATACTGCATCGACCTGAACGCGAAATCGCGCGCGGGCGATATCGACCCGCTGATCGGTCGTGCCGATGAGGTTGAGCGCTGCATTCAGGTGCTATGCCGCCGGCGCAAGAACAACCCGCTTCTGGTCGGTGATCCGGGCGTTGGCAAAACCGCAATCGCAGAGGGACTGGCATTTAAGATCATCTCTGGCGAGGCCCCCGATGTCCTGTCAGAAACCACCATCTATTCGCTGGATATGGGTGCATTGCTGGCGGGCACCCGCTATCGCGGTGATTTCGAAGAACGCCTGAAAGCGGTCGTGACCGAGCTTGAGGATCACCCAGACGCGGTTCTGTTCATTGATGAAATCCACACCGTCATCGGTGCCGGTGCCACCTCGGGCGGGGCAATGGATGCCTCGAACCTGCTGAAACCGGCCCTTCAGGGTGGAAAACTGCGCACTATGGGTTCGACCACCTACAAAGAGTTTCGCCAGCATTTCGAAAAGGATCGCGCGCTCAGCCGCCGGTTCCAGAAGATTGACGTGAACGAACCTTCGGTCGAGGACAGCGTAAAAATCCTGCGCGGTCTGAAGCCCTATTTCGAAAAGCATCACGAGATCAAATATACAGCCGACGCGATTAAAACCGCGGTCGAGTTGTCAGCACGCTACATCAATGACCGCAAGCTGCCCGACAAGGCGATCGACGTGATTGACGAAGCCGGTGCAGCCCAGCATCTAGTTGCTGAAAGCAAGCGCCGCAAGACCATCGGCGTCAAAGAGATTGAGGCCGTTGTTGCCAAGATCGCCCGCATTCCACCCAAGAACGTCACCAAGGACGATGCCGAGGTTCTGAAAGACCTTGAAAAGTCGCTCAAACGGGTGGTCTTCGGACAAGACGTGGCGATTGAGGCGCTGTCCAGCGCCATCAAACTGGCGCGCGCCGGTCTGCGCGAGCCGGAAAAGCCCATCGGCAACTATCTGTTTGCTGGCCCAACCGGTGTGGGAAAGACCGAAGTCGCGAAACAGCTGGCGGATACGCTGGGAGTGGAACTGCTGCGTTTTGATATGTCGGAATACATGGAGAAACACGCGGTCAGCCGCCTGATCGGTGCGCCTCCGGGCTATGTCGGGTTCGACCAAGGCGGTTTGCTGACTGATGGCGTCGACCAGCATCCGCATTGCGTTCTGCTGCTGGATGAGATTGAAAAAGCCCACCCGGACGTGTTCAACATCCTGCTGCAAGTGATGGACCACGGAGAGCTGACCGACCACAATGGTCGCACGGTGAACTTCCGCAACGTGGTGCTGATCATGACCTCGAATGCAGGGGCGCAAGAACAGGCAAAGGCGGCCATCGGCTTTGCCCGCGACCGCCGCGAAGGTGAGGATACCGCCGCGATCGAACGTATGTTCACACCGGAATTCCGCAACCGTCTGGATGCTGTCATTTCCTTCGCGCCGCTGCCGAAAGAGGTCATCCTGCAGGTGGTCGAGAAGTTCGTGCTGCAGCTTGAAGCACAGCTACTGGACCGCAATGTGACCATCGACCTGACGCCAAAAGCCGCCGAATGGCTGGCCGACAAAGGCTATGACGACAAGATGGGCGCACGCCCATTGGGACGCGTCATTCAGGAACACATCAAGAAACCTCTGGCCGAGGAGCTGCTGTTCGGCAAGCTGGCCAAGGGCGGTGTCGTTCGCGTCTCGGTCAAGAAGGGAGAGCTGGATCTGGACATTTTTGGCCCCGATCAACCGCGCATCCCTGGCGACAAACCCCCGCTTCTGACTGCAGATTAAAAGCAGCGCATCAAATCAAAGCCCGGCTTCTACGCCGGGCTTTTTTCTTGCCCGAGCCGAGTCACCTGTCTCAAAAGAAAATCTCAGGGGCGCCCGGAAAACCACCCAACTCTGACAATGGGCCTTCCTTGCTGCAATCAGCGCTCTGTCAGCTTCAATTCGATCCGGCGATTCTGAGCGCGCGCTTCTGGGGTGTTTGCGGGGTTGAAGGGTTGGAATTCACCAAAGCCATTGGCCGCCAGACGTTGCGGTGGAATATCCAACGCATCGACCATATAACGGACAACCGACAAGGCGCGTCCCTGGCTAAGCTCCCAGTTGTCCCGATAGCGGCCAGTTCCGGCCAGCGGGACATTGTCGGTATGGCCGTCAACGCGAATAACCCAGTTCAGGCCTTCGGGAATTTCAGCCGCGACACTGCGCAGTATATTGGCCACCTTGGCGATCTCAAGCTGACCCTTGGGCGACAGCACTGCTGATCCTGTATCGAACAGTACTTCGGACGAGAACACAAACCGATCGCCTTCGATCCGAACGCCTTCCTGATTACCCAGCACATCGCGCAACCGGCCGAAAAATTCAGAGCGATATCGCTGAAGATCCTCGGCCTGCGCCGTAAGTTCTTGGTTCTGGCCCGAAAGGGCTTCGGCCTCGGCCTCAAGCCGGGCACGCTCGGCCTCTTCCAACAAACGGCGGCGACGCTCTTCCGAAGCGGCGCGGGCGAGTGCGGCGTTCAGATCCTGACCCAATGTTTGAATACGAATATCAGCGGCGGCGTTGCGGTCTTCGTAATCGTCCAGCAAGGCCTGCAATCCACCCAACTGCTCGCGCAGGGCTGCCATCTGCTGGTTTAGCAAGGCAGTCTGACGCTGCGCCTTTGCTGAAACAGCTTTCTCGGCAGAGATTGCCTCACGCGCAACGGCCAGCAAGGCTGCGCGTTCTTCGGCCAATGTACGCTGTATCTGCTCCGCTGTCAGAGCGTCGGTTTGGGCGGCCAATGCCGCTTGCAGCTGGGCCTGCAACTCCTGACTATCAAGTTCACCAAATTGCCGCTCGAGCTCAGCCTTGGCAGCTTGCGCAGCGGCCAACAGGGTCAGGGTTTCTTCGGCTTGCTTGCGTTGCGCTTCCAGAGCCAGCGTCATAGCGGTCAGTTCCGCATCCGCGTCCTGCAGACGATTGCGCAGGTTTTCGGCAGCCGCAGCTTCGGCCAGGCGCGCGGCCTCTTCGGCGTCAAGTTGGCCTTCAAGCTCGGTGACCAATGCGGCCTGCGCGGCCTCATTTTGTTCCAGATCCGCCACCAACGCTTCAAGCGCTTCGCGGCGGGCAGCATCAAGCCGGGCGGCCTCGGCCTGGGCATCGACCTCGGCACGGCTTTGGGCAAGGGCCAGGTTCAGGGCCTCTTGTTCATTCAGCAATTCCGAACGCTCAGATTCCAGTGAGGCGATAACCCCCAGCGACCGCTCCTGATCGGCCAACAGAGATGCGACCTGTGCTTCGAATGACGTGATCCTGGTTTCCGCCTGCGCCAGATCTTCCTCGGCCTGCGTCAGGGTCGCATTCAGCGCCCCTAACCGGGCCTGAAGGCGGCTGTTTTCCCGTTCTTCCAACCCAAGCGCACCGGCAAGGGCCGCCACTTCGCCGGACAGGGCGGTCAGTTCATCCTCTTGCCCCGAAATCGTCTCGCGCAGCACGAATTGCACCACCATGAAGATGGTCAACACAAAGGTCAGCACCATCAACAGCCCGGTCATCGCATCCACGAAACCCGGCCAGACCGACCCCTGAAACCGCTGACCTGTGCGACGGGACAGAGCCATGGATTACTCTCCTTCCGGAGCGGTTCGAACGGCGCCTCGGGGCAATGTAAGAGCTTTGACCAAAAGTTCGATGTCCTTGCGCAGCTCGCTCATGCTTTCTTGGCGGCCTGCTGAAATTTCTTCGAGGATACGCAGCAACTGAACATCCATCGAGCGCAGGCGCATGCGGCTTTCTGCGTCTATTCCTTCGCTGGTCCCCTGTTCCCGCAGATGATCCAGCAGAGCGTCCTGCCCCAGTGCGACACGTTCCAGCGCAGCGGTGACATTCTCGGTCTCAGACTGACGCTGGTTCATATCTCCGATTGCGCCGACAAGATGCCCTAGCTTGCCCGACAGCTCGGCCCGGTCGGTTTCCTGCGCCGAAAACAAGTCCTGCAGGGCGTTCATCTGTTCGGACATTGCATCCAGAACCGGTGTCAGAACCGCCAGTTCGGTGCTGCTGCCGTCATCGCCTGCTGCAAAGCCGACACGGGTGATCGAGGACAACCATTCTTCGAGCTCTCGATAAAACCGGTTCTGCCCGTGGCCCGCGAACAGTTCCAGCAACCCCACAATCAGTGATCCGGCAAGGCCCAGCAACGAAGACCCAAAGGCCACGCCCATTCCCTGCAGTTGGGTTTCAAGGCCAACCATCAGGCGATTGAACACGGCCAGCCCTTCTTCGCCATCCTGCGGATTGAGACTGCGGATCGTGTCGACAATAGCGGGGACCGTCGTGGCCAAGCCAAAAAACGTTCCCAAAAGCCCAAGATAGATCAGAACATTGGTGATATAACGCGTGATCTCACGCTCTTCCTCGACCCGTTCGGCCACCGAATCCAAAATAGACCGGGTCGAACTGGAACTGATCTGCGACCGCGCACCCCGGTCCCGCAGCAGCGACGCCAGCGGTGCCAAAAGCTGAGGCGTGCGCGCGTCCTCATGAACAACGCCACCAACGAAGGACTCGATCCAGCGCACCGAACCGATCAACTGTGTCACCTGATAAAAACAGGCAATTACGCCGACGAAAAATACCAGAAGGATAAAACCGTTCAGATACGGGTTTGCATAGAAAACCGGCAAAACGTAAGGCAGCGCCATGAAGATGCCCATACCAGCCAGGCCGATCGCCACAAGCATCGTTACGATCTGACGAATGGGTTGCGAGAAATGCGGTCTCGCGCCCTGTTGTGCCTGCGCCATGCGCGTTTTTCCCGGTTCTTTTCTGCTCTGACGCGAATCTACCGAAAATCTGCCGGTGACGCCAAGGGTTTATGAGGTAATGCTTCGCACCCGTTGCGCTAACCACTCAAGATCGGGATCACGCAGACCAATCTCGGTCAGATGTTCAGCTGTGTTATAAAGGTATTCGGTATTTGGACCACGCCCGCCGACAGCATGGGCAATGATCTGCGCCTGGTCTTCCAACGGCATGCCCCCGCAATACTGCACGTGATCTGCGTCGATAACATAGGTGACTGCCGTTACGACCTCGTCCGTTTCCAAATGCACATCAAGCATCTTTTCGACATAGGCCGACGAGATCAGCTCGCGCTCGCGCAGTTCATGCAAGGTACGCTCTTCGTGGCCTGCTTCGACGGCGAGGGCCAGACCTTTGCACAGGGTGTCACGCTGTTCATCCAACGCCAGAACAAGGCCGGGCTTCTCTTCGGTTCCGCGGTGATGAATCGAACTCATGCAGAAAGACCGCGCGTATCCATTCAGGGTTGCGCGTTCGCTGCGGGACACGGGAAAGCCGGGATTCCACAGCAGCGACCCATATCCGAAAACCCACATCGTCATAGCACTGGTCCTTGCCCGTTTGCGCCTATAAACATCAATTTCAAGGCGGGAAAAAGGGCCATTAGTAATGCGCGGGCTGATACGAGTAGTCATTTTCATCACTGCGATCTGGAGCGCCTATTGGTTCGTCGCCGGATATGGATTGCGCAACGCGATCACAACATGGTTCGACAACCAACAAGAAAGAGGCTGGCTGGCCGATTTTTCGGATGTAGTAACAGCAGGCTATCCGTTCAACCACGTCACCCGACTGAACAGCCCCGCACTGGCCGACCCGGTCAACGGCACCGCCTGGAGCGCCGACTGGATCGAATTCCAAAGCCCCGCGATCTGGCCGGGTCGACAGGTTCTGCGTTTCGCGGAAACGCCGCAGCTGCTGTCCTATTTCGATCAAACGTCGACCATCGTTGCAGCTGACCTGCAGGCCGAGCTGCAGTTGCAACCTGGTGTCGCGCTGGTGCTAGAGAAAATGTCTCTGACTGCCGGACCATGGTCCGTTGCCAATGATGCTGATTTGCTAGCAGCGGGAACCACGCTTGGTCTGGTGATGGAGCAAACCGAAAATCCTCAAGCCTATGCGATCAGCGCGCGGATCGATGGCTTTTCCCCCGGCGATGATCTGCGCGCCATGATGCATTCCGCCACCACACTGCCCCAGACATTCGATGCGCTGGAAATGGATATGGTCGCCACCTTTGACAAACCGTGGGACCGATCTGCACTGGAACAAAGCCGACCTCAGCCCACCCGGATCGACCTGCGTCTGGCTGAGATGAAATGGGGTGCTTTGCGCCTGTTCGCTGCCGGAGAGCTGGACGTGGACGATCAGGGTATTCCTACCGGAGAGATTTCGATCAAGGCCGAAAATTGGCGTGAGATGGTTGCCATGGCCAACGCGGCAGGGGCCCTGCCCGATCAGGCGGTAGACCCTGTTACACGTGCCCTGAAATTCATGGCTGGCTTGGGGGGCAATCCCGATGCGCTGGATCTGCAGTTGAACTTCCGTGAGGGCTATGTGGCGCTTGGCCCGCTACCCCTTGGTCCGGCCCCGCGGTTGATCCTGCGTTAACGGCAGTACGGGCCACGTCGATACCGGGCTGTGTCCAAGTGAAAATGATCCCGGTGATACCGGTCCGCATTCGGGCCAAGTACCGTTCCGAACGGCCCGCAGGCGGCGCGCCAGATCTTGGTCAGTTGCTTCTTTGACGGGTTCTTGCGCCAACCGTTCAGAACGGTCACAACCTCGCCATTCGCCATCTTGAAACCTGATATGTCTATGGCCCGGCCCTTACCGTGTTCCGATATCCGCGCACCCTTGCGGTTGTTGCGCGTTCGGCATGCGTAGTGGGCCGCGACCTGCAGTTCGACAACGGGACCGCGCCTTTTGAAGGTGGGCTTCACGCTTTTCTCGACCCATTGGTTCAGCGCAATTGCTGTGCCGCAATCCATGGTGGACGGACGGCTAAGCGCCACACCAGAAACTGAGGTGATCTGTACCGCTTCCTTGATCCCGCAGGCTTTGATCTTGCCGGGAACATTACCCACCGGCTTGCCCTGAATTTCGATATTCCCGCAGACCGATGTTTTGCGCAGCTTACGCTTTTTGAACAGCACCTGCTGTACCAGCGTATTCGGTTGCAACTCTGGCTGCATCCCGACCAGAGCGGCAAAGGCCAGAACCGGTTGGTCATCGGGGGTCAACAGGTGTTCAGATGGCGTTGCATTCCCCATTGTGGCACCAAGTACCAACCACCCAATCGACAGAACGCTCCAGCCGCGCCTCATGGGTTGGTTTTCCCGCGACCAAAATCCGGCGCGTCCGTATCCTGCCCGGCATCAATGATCCCGCGCCGGATCGCACGTGTGCGGGTAAAATAATCGAACAGCTGATCGCCGTCACCTGTACGAATGGCCCGCTGCAGCGCAAACAGTTCTTCAGTGAAACGCCCCAATATCTCTAGCGTCGCATCCTTGTTGGTCAGAAACACATCGCGCCACATAGTCGGGTCCGAGGCCGCGATCCGGGTGAAATCCCGAAAGCCCGCGGCCGAGTATTTGATAACCTCGCTATCGGTCACACGGCGCAGATCATCCGCTACGCCGACCATCGTATAGGCGATAAGGTGTGGCGCATGGGATGTAACCGCCAGAACCAGATCATGGTGGTCGGCATCCATCTCATCAACATTCGACCCCAACCCCGTCCACAATGAGCGCAGGCGCGCGACGGCCTCCGGGTCCGAGCCCTCAACCGGCACCAAGAGGCACCACCGATTGTCGAACAGCTCGGCAAATCCGGATTCAGGGCCGGAATGCTCGGTCCCGGCCAGCGGATGCGCTGGGATAAAATGTACACCCTGCGGGATATGAGGCGAGACATCCTGAATGACATGCCGCTTGACCGAGCCCACGTCTGAGACGGTCGCGCCCGGTTTCAGGACAGGGGCAATCTCTTGCGCAACTGCGCCCATCGCTCCGACCGGCACGCATAGAACCACAAGGTCTGCGCCCTCAACGGCCTCTTGCGCGGTGTCGCAGATCCGGTCGCATAGGCCAATCTTGCGCGCGGTGTCGCGCGTGGCCTCGGACCGGGCATAGCCGGTTACTTCGGCGGCCAATCCAGCACGTTTAATCGCCCAGAACATCGACGATGCGATCAGGCCCAACCCGATCAGCGCAACGCGGTCATATACCTGGCTCATGCGGCGCCCCCTTTGAAAGCGGTTATGGCCGCAACGACACGGCGACAAGCCTCCTCGTCCCCAACCGTGATCCGAAGAGCATTTGGCAGGTTATATCCCGCCACGCGGCGCACGATCAAACCCTGTGTCTTGAGGTAATCGTCGCACGCTTCGGCCTCGGCCTGATCCTTAAAGCGGGCGAGAATAAAATTGGTGCTGGACGCATCCGAAGATACGCCGATTTTGGACAACTGGGCCGAAAGCCAAACCCGCAAGCGTGCGTTTTCGCTGTGGCAAAAGGTCAGGTACTCTTCGTCCTTTATGGCGGCTTCGGCAGCAGCCAACGCAGTCAGCGACAGGTTAAAGGGCTGGCGTACCCGGTTCAGCACATCAATGATCTCTTGCGCCGCATAGCCCCAACCGACCCGCATCCCGCCCAGTCCATAGATCTTGGAAAAGGTCCGCGTCATGATCACATTCTCGAACCGATCCACCAGAGCGCGGCCTCCGTCGAACCCTTCGACAAACTCGGCATAGGCGCCATCAATCACCATCAGACAAGTCTGCGGCAAGCTTTCGGCCAGTCGGATAAGATCAGCCTCGGGGATCATGGTCGATGTCGGATTGCCCGGATTGGTCACGAACACGATCCGGGTCTGGTCAGTCACAGCGGCAAGAATGTTGTCCACATCCACGTGACGATCGGTTTCAGGCACCATCACCGGAGTTGCCCCCGCCATCCGAGCGATGATCGGGTACATCGAAAATCCGTGTTCGGTATAGATAACCTCATCCCCCGAACCGGCATAAGCCTGTGCCACGAATTGCAGCACCTCGTCACTGCCCACGCCGCAGATAATGCGCGCTGGGTCCAGCCCGTGGCGTTCGCCAATGGCCTTACGCAGACTGGCGTGATCTGTACTGGGATACCGATTCAGGGTGGCCGCACTGTCCCGTACTGCCTCGATCGCTTTGGGGCTGGGGCCAAAGGGGTTTTCGTTCGAGCTCAACTTGATCACATGGTCGACCCCCGCCACCTTCGACTGGCCGCCCTGATAAAGCGCGATGTCCATAATGCCGGGTTGAGGGGTGATCTGGGTCATAAGAGGCTCCGTATTTAGAAGCCCCTCATACCCGTCTCAAAGCGTTGAGAAAAGCGGCAATTCCCTTATGCCGCCTTGAAGCGGGCTGTCGCCGGGTCGGCGTCGTAAAAGGGAGTAAACTCTTCGGTCCGCCGGGACAGGTCATTGACGCTGTCGATGATGAAGCGGACAGTCTCTTGGGACATCAGATATGAAAAGTTCAGACGCACCCAACCGGGTTTTTTCAACTCTTCTCCAGCACCAAGCGCCGCATGCAACTGCTCCGAGGCTGCACGATCAATACCCAGCAACCGATGGGCATAGGGCCCGGCACAAGCACACCCACCCCGGGCTTGAATGCCATAAACATCACTCAGCATCCGGGTGAATAACTGCTGGTGCACCGGCTGACCTTTACTGTCATGAACAAGAAAGGAAAAAATCGGCAACCGATGTGGATTGTCCGCGCCCAACAAGGTCAGACCTGGGTTATCTCCCCACCCTTCCAATGCCATCTGGTTGTAAAGCGCCTCGCGCCTTGCGATTTCGTCTGCGCCAACTGCATCTTTGACCATGAAAGCCAACGCGGCACGGATGTCGCCTATGACATTCGGCGTTCCCGCCTCTTCGCGCGTTGCAAGATCGGCGCTGTAGTCATGCCCCCAAGGGGACACGAAACTCACAGTGCCACCACCGGGCCAGCTGGGGCATGTGCGCTGCACAACGTTTTGATTGACGATCAATACACCAGACGCGCCGGGCCCACCGGCAAATTTATGAGGAGAGACCACGATCGCATCCTTGCGCGCATCCGCCGGGCCCATTTCCATTGGCAGATAAGGCCCACCGCCCGCATAATCCCAAACCGCTACAGCGCCATTAGCCTTGAGCAGCCGCGTAACCGGGTCGGGATCAGTGATTATGCCCGTCACATTCGAAGCGGCCGAAAATGATCCGACGATCAGATCCGCATCCGCGTTTTCAACCAAGGCACGCTCTAAAGCCGACAGATCGACACCCCCTTCGGGTGCTTCGGGGATTTCAATCACCAGCGCTTTGCTTTCCCGCCACGGCAGGATGTTCGAATGGTGCTCATATGGGCCGATCATTACCACTGGTCGTGCAGCAGCCTCGATCCCCAACAGATTGACCAGCCGGTTGAGACCCGCTGTAGCGCCCGATCCCGTAAAGATCACCGCATCATTTTCCCCGGCGCCAACAATCCGGGAGATTTCCGCACGGGCCTCGCGGCGCAGTCGGGTCATGTAGGCCCCGCAATAAGACGCCTCGGTGTGGCTGTTGGCATAAAACGGCAATACATGCGCGGCCACAAAATCCTCGACCTGCTTCAATGCGCGACCCGACGCGACATAATCCGCGTAAACCAAAGGTATGTCCCCGCGCAGCCCCGGGATCATAACATTCTCGCCGATTAAGCCATCGCGCAACGTGTCGCTACGAACAGCAGCTTCAATGTCAGAACGAAATTGGGAAAGTGTCATTATACGGACTCCGAAGTTTCCCAACAAATATGATTGATATGTGTTGTGTATATAATGCATATTTTTAGATGGTTTTCATAAATCTTGTGTCATATGATTTGGAATGTCCAAAAATTTAGATCATATTGACCACCGCCTGCTGCGTGAACTGCAAACCGACGCTACGCTGTCCCAACGTGAACTGGCCGACCGCATCGGGCTGTCGCAAAACGCCTGCTGGCGTCGGCTGAAGGCCCTGAATGATCAGGGCGTCATCATCGGATCGACAGCGCAAATCGCGCGCGAAAAACTAGGGCTGAGCCTTGTGGTGTTCGTCATGCTGCGTACGCGGCACCACTCGGCCGAGTGGTTACAGGCCTTTCGCAGGCATGTTCTGACGATACCAGAGGTCGTGGACTTCCACCGCATTGGCGGCGACTACGACTATCAGCTCAAGGTTGTTACGCAGGATATGGCTTCGTACGACAAGGTCTATCAGCGCCTCATCGAAAAAGTCGAGCTGGACAGCGTAACTTCATATTTCGCGATGGAGGCAATTGCAGAAGGACGACCCTTGCCAATCTGATCCGCTCTTTATTTGGCCAAAAAAATTGCTCGGGGGGCATCGCGGCTGGTCGTGATTGGGGGCAGAGCCCCCTAAAACGAAAAAGGCCGCGCAACCGCGCGGCCTTTCGAATTTCGATTTCGGCGAAGATTAGTTCTTCGCGTAGAATTCGACAACCAGGTTCGGTTCCATCATGACAGGGTAAGGCACATCGCCCAGACCCGGTGCGCGCACGAAAGTCGCGGTCATTTTCGAGTGGTCGGCGTCGATGTAATCAGGAACGTCACGCTCGGCCAGAGCAGCAGCTTCAAGAACAACGGCCAGTTGCTTGGACTTGTCACGTACTTCGATGACGTCGCCTTCTTTGACACGGTAGCTGGGGATGTTGACCCGCTTGCCGTTCACTGTGACGTGGCCGTGGTTCACGAACTGACGCGCGGCGAACACGGTCGCGACGAATTTGGCGCGATAGACGACGGCGTCCAGACGGCGTTCCAGCAGACCAATCAGGTTTTCACCGGTATCGCCGTTGACACGAACAGCTTCGGCATAGATGCGGCGGAACTGCTTTTCGGTCAGGTCGCCATAGTAGCCCTTCAGCTTCTGCTTGGCGCGCAGCTGCAGACCGAAGTCAGACAGTTTGCCTTTCCGGCGCTGACCGTGCTGACCAGGGCCGTATTCACGACGGTTGACCGGGGATTTCGGACGACCCCAGATGTTTTCGCCCATCCGGCGGTCGATTTTGTACTTGGCAGACGTGCGTTTGGTCACGGCTGATCTCCTTCTTAAGGTCGAGGCCCTGATAGGCCACTATGAAGGGCGTTGTCCTCTTGAGGTTTCCCTCATGACAGGCCTCCCCTTGCGGGGGCCACCAACACCAATGAAGCCGCGCTTATATCTGCAGCGCTGGCAGAGTCAACATGCCGAACGGACGGAACCGAAACTTTCTGGAATTCAATTCAAAGACGGCACCACTAACGGGATTTAGTCCGCTAAAGTGGCACCGTTTACAGTTGCGCGTAGGTTCGCGACACCAGTGTACTGGAACTGAGTGGCCTTGCGATGAAACGCGACGACAGTTCCGTCCTGCTCTGCAACTTCACCACTCTGATGCTTGATCTGAGTATATGCGCTGATCCAGAATTCCTGATCGCGTGAAGGACAGCCGCTTTCAAACACCAGCGACGGGCTTTCATCATCATCGGAAACGACCAGTAACGCTGAAAACCGTTGCGCCCCGTTCATAAGCTCGAGCGTTCCGACGACATTATCCGAAAAAGTCGTGGCAGAAATAACGCGCCCGATTGTACCTGATACAAATGCGTTTTTACGCCCGACAACTTCAGCGCTGCCTGCCAGCATCGATGCCTGACCGCGCCAGGACCAGGCCGACCCTACATTTAAAAATGTCAGAGGTGCCGCCTCTAGTCCATCAATCTCTGTCTGCGACCATGAAATGGCAACACGACCGTTTACCCCGGTATTCATTTTACCGCCCGTACCCCTCAACAAATCACTGCCCGATGGCCAAGGGTTTATCAGTGACGATTCCGGCAGAAAAGGGACGGAATTGCAGCAATCACGAGAATGTTGCAGAACAGAATCAGAATCCGGATGCAGAAACCCGCGTTTCAAAGACTTAAAGGATCATACTGAGCCCGAATGTCGGTCTGCCCTGCATTCGGTCTGATCAGGCTTTTTTCGATTCGCCTATCACAGCGGATTTAGATTTCAAATGCGTGCGCCCTAATCGGCACACTGCGCGAGCTGTCAGTTCACCAGCCCCCGATCCGCCATTCCACCGGTAAAGCGGAGGCTGCGGATATCTTCCGGCATTGTCTTGTACTGGTCTCGAAAAGCGCGTTTCAGTGACGTTGTAGACGAAAACCCTGTGGCGGTGGCAATCTCGATTTGCGGCAAATCCGTAAACCGCAGCAGGCTATGCGCACGTTCCAAACGCAATTCTCGGTATGTGGTCAATAGCTTTGCCCCCGTCTTGTTCAGAAACCGTCTCTGAAGCTGCCGGGTTGAAGTGCCGACCATGTTCGAAAGATCCGTGATCCTGAGTGGCTCTTCGACATGGTTCAGCATTGCCTCAACCGCTGACATAACCAGGTGATCCCCGCCCGCACGATGGATCAAGCGATTGGCAAGCTGGCTTTCGCAGTCCCGCTTGGGTTCGGACAGGCCGATAAACCCGCGCAGGTTATCTGCCATGTTCTCACCATGGTCCAACGAAACAAAATCCGCCAACAAACGCAGCGTACTCAGACGTGTCGTCGCGCTATGCGTGCGCCCGCGCGCCGCCAGATATGTGCCTGTACCACAGTTGGTCAAACCTGCTTCACGCGCTGCTGCATCGAAGTTGGGGTGAATGGCCGCGACTGTTTTTTCCGACAATCTAATCTGGGCCAGCACAAGCACGGCACCACCGACAAGAACGGTCCGTGGCGAAAGGTTCAGAACTTGTGAGACCCATGTTCTTTCGGCGTCGGACAACGTCCAACAATCCGAAAAATCGCCCCAGAAAACAGCCGCTCTTCCGGTCCAGTACTGCGGTCCTCCTACAGACCCCGCACCAGCCAAACGCAGATTAACGACATAGGAATGGTCGCCGGTCAGATCGCTCAGGGCATGATAAAATTCCCTGATCATCTCGGCCGAGGCAAATGCACTACTATCGCGCACGATCACATCGATGTTGTGGGTTCGCACGAACGCAGCAGAGGTTGGCTCAGCCAGATAGGCTAGGTCATTTTTGAAGATGCAATGCTTCATGTCTCCCCCGCTGAAAAGCCTGGGCCACAGGCAAAGGCATATGGCCCGGGATGGATCAGCCCCTGGCCATTGCGGGGGCTGATCTGGTTGTCGTCTGTTTACTCTGCGGCTTCTTCGTAAGCGTCCATTG